>JBAYUF010000007.1 GCA_041675205.1 Patescibacteria group bacterium
CTATAACCGCCACATGTATGAAAAACTTTATGCCGCATCACACGACGTTAAAAACCACAGTCGTGCAGCGCGTCGTTCGATGTGGAAACAGGCGGGCCGTCACTTGGCGGAGTGGAAAAAACCGCTTAGTTTGTCAGATCAGTTCCGTCATGCGATGGAAGAAGCAATGATCAATGGCGATCGTACGGTTAATCACACCCTATAGCAAGGAAATGTCATGTATTACGTTATTTGCTTTGTCGTTGGCGTCACCTTGGGCTACTTTTTTGATCTTCGCATCGCCGAGGTGCTGCACAAGATTCGGCGTGTGATCGTTAACGTCCGTGTGCCCAAAGAGTAGACGATGCCGATTCCCACACCCAACGCCGATGAAAAACGCAGCAAGTTCGTATCACGTTGTATGAATGATGCCGTCATGAAACGGGAATATCCGAATCAAAAACAGCGTGCGGCCATTTGCGAAAAGGCGTTCGACGAGAAAAAACATGCTGCCTTAATTGCCGTCATGACGGCACGCAATTTTACGCCTTGCCAGATCAAAGCGGAAATCGCCCGCATCGAACGTGAGCAGGGAGAATGACATGCCCTTGTACGTTTATGAGTGTTATGACTGTGGCCATCAGGTAGAAGAGTTGCGACTCTTCAAAGACAGGGATAAGCCGAAACGTTGCACCAGTCCTTATTGTCTTGCAGGTGGTGATCTACAACGTGTGATTACGGCGCATGCTTCCACACCTAGTAAATGGAGAGTGTAATGCTGATCTACGATCTCATTCATTCAGCATGGCGCAATCATCCGGCCCACCCGTCTACGATGTCAATGTGTGAATCGGAGAAAAAGATTTAGCCGCAGTATGACGCGGTTTCTCCATGGGACTGGGTGTTTGCGGTGTGCGCCCAGTCCCAACAATTTATCTTATACACCGTATGAGGTTCACATGAAAAAGTTCATCACAATCGTCCTTTGTGTGTTGATATTGTCGTTTGTGATACCGTCCAATTTGGCGGGTCAAGCATCACAACAGTCCACCAATGAATGCGTGGTTTACAACGCTGGACAGTACGATGTGTGCATACTCAAAGGTGGACCGGTAGCCAACCCAAGTTTCCTACTGGTGGGCCGTTTGTCCACGTGTGATTCGACGTTTAACGTCCAAGGTGGTCTCGTCGGCAATCCCAGCGACAGTGCGTTTGTGCAAATGGATATGTACGCCCAGCGCATGCTGTCCACCGACAGTTGCGCCGTGGTCGAATTTTTCGCCTTGAATCTGGACGGCAGTGCTGTACGTGCGATCATCGAGCGTGACGGTCTGGCCGAAATCATCATCGTCGGCGAAACGAACTTCCTTCGCATCAGTTGCTCCGCCGAAGGTGAAACCATCCTCATCAATTTTCTTACTCCGGAACCGAACACGATTTAATGGACAAATCTCCTGTGGCAACCTTATCACGTGATGCCCAGATGCTAACTGGTGCAGGTCTTGACAAAATGGCGGACAACTATCCGCGTTTGTTCATGGCCATGATGCACCATCGCACGACTAAAGGCGATCGCATGACGTTCCGTGATAAGCCATGGTTGACAGCGATTTATAAGGACAACAGCCATGACATGGTGATCATCAAGTGCTCCCAAGTCCACATGACGGAGCACGCCTTGTGTGCGATGTTTACTCTTGCCAATAAGGGTAAACGCGGTATGTATGTGCTACCCAGCAAGGAACACCGACGTACCTTCGTTGCCGATCGCATCAATCGACTGAAAGATTACAGCCCACTGTATGCCAATGCCATCAAGAGTGGTGATACGGAAAGCGACAGCAACGTATACAAGTCGCTGTTCGGCCATGGCTGGAAATATGTGGGCAGCAACGTCAAGACCGATTTCTTTGAGTTCCCATGTGATGCGCTATTTTTCGATGAATTTGACCTGCTTGATCAGGACAACCTGCCGTACGCCTATGATCGTATTGCCAACTGTTCGCATCCTTACGTGTGGAAATTCGGTAATCCCACACGTGATAACTTCGGCATTCACAAAGAGTTTCTTGATTCGGACCAGAAGGAGTGGCACGTAACGTGTGAACATTGCGGTCATGAACAGATACTGGAATGGGAAACGCATTTCGTCGAGCCATACCTCAACACATGGAAACTGCGCAGCCCGTCCGGTCAGGCCATCTGCTTTAACTGTCATAAAGAATTTGATCGTCTCGGTTTTGGTCATTGGATTGCGATGAATCCGGGTGTGGGCCGTGTGAGTGGTTACCGTATCAGCAGGTTGTTCACTAACAAAAGCAAAAAACCGAATGACATCATTTGGCTGTTTAAGAAGTTCATCCTTGCACAGAATGACCCGACCTTACTGCAAAACTTCTATAACAACTATCTCGGCGTAACGTACGAGAATGTCGATTTCAAACTGTCGAAGGAAGCGATGCATCGTAGTATCTATGCGGGCGCAAAATTTGAATACGACCCGCATATTTTTCGCACGGTAATGGGTGTGGACCAAGGTAGCAAGTTCACATGTGTGATCAGTATGGTTTGGGCCGGCGAATTGATTGACATTCATTATGCCAACGTCGATCGTTGGGCCGATGTGGAAAAACTGGAAGCGGATTTCAATGTTGTATGTACCGTCATTGATGCGGCCGGTGGTGGCTATAATGAAACGCGTGATTTCGTGAAAGCCAAGGGTCACCGGTGGATGTGTTATTATCGACCTAAAGATCAGGTTAAGACCGAGTACAACCAAGATTATTCGAAGCAAGTGCTGGAGACGAATCGCACGGAATGTCTCGATGCCATGGTTAAAATGATCTTGGATAAGAAATCACACGTCAGGTCCGATTTCATTCATGCCAGCAATAAGCAATACCTTGCCCAGATGATGACTCCAGCGCGTGTGACTGATGCCAACGGTCGTCCTGTATGGACCAAAGGTAAAGATCACTATTTTCATGCAAGTGCCTACCGTTACTTGGCATTTAAAGTCAGTGGCATGCGGAGTAGTGTTGCCGCTGGCACCAGTTGGCACACCGGTGAAGCGTCCGAGTCCAAACAGCAAGACCCGAAAGCACGTGTAATTGGTGAACGTCCGACCAAGGACAAAAAATCCAAACCTAAAAGCTGGTCAGTATAAATGGCTACTCTGTATAAGATGCATGACTGTGGTTACAAGAAATGTGCACCATGCCACATGAAAAGCTATGAAGCGACCGAAATCGACTATGTATGTGATTATCTCGACCGCATCACACTATTCGGTAAACTGAACGGTGTATTCGTGGACATTGGTGCACACGTTGGCCTGTGGTCATTGTCGATGTCCGAATGGTATATTAATCGTTATGCCATCGTTCCCATTATCTACGCTTTGGAGCCGGAGTCAAAAAATTTCATGCAGTTATGCCGTAATGCACAACAGAGTGATACTGGAATACGGCCCGTTCAGGCTGCTGCATGGAATAAGAATACGCATCTATTTTTAAAAACGAATGAAAATCCGGGTCGCCACCAAGTCATCGATGTAAAATCGCAACAGGCTCAAATGATGCGCGTTCAGGCTGTCGCATTGGATAACGTCGTACGTGATGATGCCAATCGGCAAATCGATGCCATCAAGATTGACGTTGAAGGGGCCGAATTGCAGGTACTTAACGGCGCACGTGGTATTTTTGATGCGAATAAAAATCTACTCGTAGTTGTGGAATACAGTATTGAGCACCTTGCCGAATACGGTACGCACCCCAACCAGATTACCGGTTTTATGCAAATGAATGGATTTACACCCGCACGTGAACTTGATAAACACATCGTCGAGACCATCTGCGTCGACGACTTGAAGCGGGTGATATTCATTAAAGGAGACCTTAGTTGATGCGGCATTTTATAAAAACGATTTGGCAATCGGTCCGCAATTTTATTACACTCAAGGACCGTGTTGCCAATGTGGAGATCGAACGTCGTTACAGCACGTTGGATTGGGCGCAACGGCAACCGAAGACTAAACATGATCTTGATGCGCCGAAGGTTAACGCCAACGTGTACATCGCCACACGTGCCATCGCCGATGCGATTAAAGGCTTGCCCGTTAAAATCGTTGAGGTGGAAACGGTTGGTGGTGTGGAACGCGAAGTGGATGATAATGATCATCCTGCCAATGAATTACTACGCAATCCGAACACCGAACATTCATGGTCCGATGTCGTTGATCACATCGTCAAGTCATATCTCAACGATGGCAACGCCATTTTGACCATTGAACTGTTGACCGGCCCGAATGAATTTGCCCAGATTTGGCCGCGTGACCCGCGTTTGGTAGACATTAGCACGCGTGATCGTTCTTACCGATTCGGCGTATATACTGCCAACCAGAAGGTTTACCCGCGTCGGCGTGTGATTCACATCAGAGATATGGACGTAGATGACCCATTTTGGGGAATCGGCCGTGTGAACACCGTACGTGAAGAAATCATGATGGATTATTTCGTTAATCGGTTTAACAGCAACTTTTTCCGATTTGGTGCCACACTCAACTTGATGTTCACACCCGATCACGACTTGACCGAAGACCAGCATCAACAGATTCTGGATGCGATGAGTTCGGAAATCGGTGGAGCGGAGAAGGCGTTCAAAATCTTCATCAATCGGTATGCGGGTAAATTTGAATACCCGGACCAGAAACACAAAGATATCGCCTTCCTCGACCTGTTGAAACATAACCGTGAGAAAATTTTTGGTGTGTTTGGTCTTCCGCCGTTTCGTGGTGGTGTGATGGAGTATGCGAATTACGCGAATGCACTTGCACAAGACATCGATTTCTGGATGAACACGATCAAGCCGATTCTTAAAGTCATAGAAGACGGACTTAACAAGCAGTTGCTGTGGCCCATTTTTGGCCAAGACATCCGCATCAAATTTGACCTTGACAGTGTGCCAGCGATCAAAGGTGACCAAACTGCGGTTGAAGATCGTCTCCTCAAATTGAAGAAGGAAGGCATCGTCAGTGCGGAATACGTGCGTGAACAACTCGGCATCGATGAAGACGCTGCGCCCGTAGTGCCTGATGCGCTTAAGCCGACAGCCGGTGTTCCGGCCGATGGTGAACAACCCGTTGACGGTGAACAACCGCAACCGGCTAAAGCGAAGAAAGGTGAACAACCCAAAAAGGCTGAAAAGGAAGAAGTTGAGAATGCCCTATTTCGGCTGTTTAAACTACAACGTGTGACAGTCATTGCGGCCGCTAATGCTATGACCGGTGGTGGTTCAATGATGAGTGTATTGTGTGATCCAGACACACAAGCTCCTCGTCTATATAACAGTATATCTGCGGCCAAATCGTTCCGTAATAACATCGTTCCCATTCTCCGGAAACAATTAACTGATCGGGGAACGGTTACCTTGGCCAATATTGGCGTGTTCAATCCCAATGATCGGGCCGTCGAGGAATTGTTACGACGTGTGGATTTCCAATTGGAGGACATTGTTGATCAAAATATGACCATGCTGCGTTCCGTCCTAAGCGATGCGGACCGTTATCAATGGTCATATTTGCAACTTGAAAAACGTGTGAAGGCGATTTTCTCGTATACGCGGGCAGTCGCTATCACCAATTCGCTGTTGACTGATTTTGTTAATGGCTCGGCACTGGTGTTGTCCCAGATGAAGCAAACTGGTCACAACAGCCCAATCGATGTCGCCGTGCTCAGTAAATAAATAACCTGTCTAATCTTATTAAGGAGACATTGCGCATGGGTTCTGAACGAGAGCAAAATGCTCTTACACGGCTCTATGATGAATCGCGTCCCGATGTGATTCTCGTTGCGTGTGATGTCGCATTCGAATTTTCCGAAGCAACAGACGGGAAGGAAGGCGACATCGATATTGAGGGTTGGTTCATCACCGAGAACCTGATCGAGTCACGCAATTTGATCGTAAAAGCCAGCGCATTCACACACAAAGAAGGCATGTCGCTGTTCAATGGTCGTGTGTTGGCTTTCCATGATCAATACAAAGAACCTATCGGCGAAGTGACGAAATTAGAGATCGTCAAAAACAAAGGCATTCGGGGAAAAGTGCGTATTTGGCGTGAGAACAGTTCGCTGTTGATGCGTGCGATACGCGAAGGTAAACTGGAAGCCTTTTCCATCGGATTTGTTGTTGATAAATACGAGGTGGAAGAAAAAACGGGAACGGTCACTGTGATACAAGGCCGTCTTAAGGAAGTCTCGATTGTCAACATCGGAGCCGACAGCAACGCACTATTCGAGGTGCGTAATTCACTTGAAGACAAGAAAGCAATTACCACTAACTTATCCGAAAGGAGCCTTAACTTGGCTACCAAAGACAACACCCCGGTTACCGTTGAGCAGGTCATGTCCGAAAATGAAAAGCTCGGCGTGCGGGTTGATGAACTGCAGGGAATTCTGAACGGCATTCGTGAAGCGCAGACGCAAGCGGCCGATCGCATGATCACCAAGAGCGAACTGGCCGAACGGCTGGAGAAATTCTCCACCGATCTGGCTGGAATTAAGACCATGGTTGAGACGGTGAAAGCCGAACGTGCGGTTGCGGATACGCGGTTTGCCTATACGGATTACCGGTCCCTCATTACCGATTTCGTGTGGTTGACGGACGATGACGGCAACAAGCTCGGTGAAGTCGCCCAGCGCGCCTACTGTCTGTTCCAGATGCCGGTTGATTACGACAAGATGGACAACGGACAGGAACTCAAGAACCTCCGCGACCTGCATGATGCGATGTTGATCGCCGATGCGATGAACCGTTACAAAGGCCGCGATCGGTACACGATTCAGAATCTCAAACTCTACAAGCAGCTTGTCAAGCTGACGGAGAAGTTTGATAAGGACGTGGCTCTGGCCATGGCTGGTGGCAACACCGGTTATGGTGCGGAATGGCTTCCTTCCGAACTGTCGTCCGAGTTCAATGAGATTTTGCGTGTGCAGCCGCGTCTGGCCTCCAAGTTCCTTACGTGGAACATGCCCAAGGGTGGCTCGGCCAAGTATCCGTTCCAGAACGGCAAAGCCGTCGTGTACAAAGGTGGGGAAGCGTTGGTGGACAATGCGGAAGAGCACCGCAAAACTAACATCGCCACTGGTGTGAAGACCTTTACGCCCGATTTGTTCGTTGGTGCACTGGTTGCTTCCGAGGAAGTCACCGAGGATGCGATTCTCGATATGGTGGCCTTCATTCGTACGGAGTTGGCCAAGGCGTTGCTGGAAGGTTTGGAATCGGCCATGATCAACGGTGATGACAGTGCGACGCACTTTGACAACGTTGATGAGACCAAATACCAGACCTATCAGGTGGAAACGTCCTTCAAGGGTATTCGCAAGCTCGGCATTACCGTTACGCGTGATATCGAAGATTCTTCGGCCACGACGGGCGTGAACGCGCTCGAAATCGTCAACTTTACCGATGCCAAACAGGACATGGTGGAAGCGGGCCTCAATCCGTCCGAATGTCTCTATGTGACGGGCATCAAGGGCCGTTCGCAAGTGCAACAGGCTTTGTTTAAAGAAGATGCTCTCGGCGTTCTGGCCTTCATGATTTCCGGCACGCTGCCGACCATCGACGGTTCCGAAATTTACATTTCCGGTCAGTATCTGGAAACGTTGGCCTCCAGCGGCCTGTATGCGCCCAACACCGACGTGAAGCACACGTCCATGTGTTGCGTGCATAAGCCGTCGTTCCGTATTGGTCAGCGTCGTGGTGTGACGCTCGAATATAACAAGAACATTCTGACGCAGCAACAGCAATTCGTCGCCACGGCCCGTTGGGATTTCGGCAAGATTTGCGCTGATGCCATCGTTCCGGTCGCCGAAATGATCAACATCCAGCACACGGCGTAATTAACTACGTGTGATAATACTAAAATGTGGGCCGGTAGCACGGCCCACTTTTCCAAAGGAGTTTTACTTTGGCTAGAATGACACGCGCTGTTCGTGCCGGATTGATTAAGTTTGCGCTGTTGACGGGAGCGGCTGATTCTTCGACAGCCGGAATCACGTGTACTGCGGGTGATGGAACGGCCATTTCAGCAAACGATGAACTCATCGGCGTGCTGGAATTGGCCCAGACCACCAACGCTTGGACGGACACTACTGCGTCTTCGTCCATCAGTACCACTAAATTGCTCTGTCCTGCATCTGCGAATGATGTGGTGGCGGTTTGGTGGATGGCATGTGATGCCGGTTTGCAAGTGGATTCGCCGTTCGTCTCCGCCGAAGTTGGAGCGGGTGCATTGGCGAATGTGTCCATTACGATTTCGGGTATCACTGAAGAAGACACACTCATTTCCGTCATTGAAATCAACGCTTCAACCGGTGCATGGACTGATCGTACGGCCGCGTCCAGCATTTACGCTGCCAATGCGATTCGTTGTACGTCCTCTACGAACGGCAATTCGGTATTCGTCATGTGGATGGATGCCAGTCCTCGTGCATTTGCAGCGTTGAACTTGCAAATGCGAGTCGGCACGATTGACAGTTCACCCAGCACTGACCCCTCGTCTGCCACTGTGACGGGCATCAATTCAAATGATGTGCCGTTGGTCGTGTTATGCGTCGATGAAACGGATTATGACGCGTTGGATGAATTGACCAGCGTCACTACCGTTGCAGCCGACGATACTCTCACGATCGATGAACCGTCACCCACGGCATCGGCCGGTGCTAAGTTGCTCGTCTTCTATCAGAAGAGCAACGATCTTGATGCTTAATCTCGGTTCGAAACTACCAATGCGGGCTGTGTAATGCGGCCCGCATTTCTTAAGGAGTTAGCATATGGGTAATATCATCACATTGGATGAATACCGGGATTATGATGATCTTCCAAGTCCTGCTGAAAATGAAGATCAAATCGGTGTGTGCATAACCCTTGCGACCGCTTATATTGAAAGTAAAACCGGTCGCACATTTGAAATTGATCAACCGTCGCCATCACCACATGATGCGATTGAAATTCTTAATGGTAATGGTACGTGCCGACTATACACTCATAATGCGCCGGTCACCGGCATTACCAAACTGGAATATTGGGATGGGCAAGCATGGCAGGAATATGACATCGTTAGTTACCCGTATACCTACAAAGACAGCAGCAACATAATTTACTTTACCGAAGGTCACCGATTCATTAAGGGTTGGCAAAATACTCGTGTGACTTTCGAATATGGTTTTGATGCGGCTATGCCAACCGATCTGAAACAAGCGTGTTATCAACTGGCAAAGCATTTCGTATTGGAAGCGGACCGACTCGGTATCAACAGCCAATCGGACGGCGAACAAACATTCAGTTATGAGCATGCCGTTCCTAAATTCGTTGCTGAAATCATTCAACGTTATAAAACGGCGTACTAATGTCTGATTTCAACTTGACAATGCGGGTCACACCCAAGAATTTTCGCAGTTCCGCTTTGATGAATGCGTTAATTAAACTTGGACAGATACCCACACGGTTACTGACATCGCTTGCGGAAGATGTCACAACCGAAATTCAAACCAATCTTTCAGGTCGTATTCTACAACGGCGATCTGGCCGCTTGCACGATTCATGGAATTGGTTCGTCCAAGCAATAAACGTTGGATGGCAACTCATTATCGAAAGTGACTGTGTATACGCACGTATTCATGAATTCGGTGGAATGACGGGTAAAAATCACCGTACGCACATCAAGGCCACACATTATGCAACGAAGGCGATTATGGCCCGTAGAGCGCAAGTACACCGGTTGTGCACCGATTACATGGCCAAAATAACGGTGAAATAATGGCAAATACAAAGACAACGATACTCGACAATCTGGTCACTCAATTAGAAACGTCGTCCAGCGTGGCCAAGGCCACACGCATACTGTTAACTCCGGTCGATGCTCGTAAACATTCACCGTATGTGGGCTTAATAGCCGGTCCAGAAGAGGTAGTAGTCGAGGATTCAACACACGTTCGGTATGAATTGGACATCAGCATCATCCTGTTGAAAAAAGGACGAGACATCGAAACGATGTTAGATGCCGTCAAAAACGTTTTATATGGTAGTACCTTAGCAGCCACAATCGGTGCTCTTCAAATTCGTGTGATTGGGCAGGAAGAAGTAGCTCTAATTGATGCTGATTCCTACAGTTCAACCCGCATCGTTGCAACGATTACTTATGTTGCTACCAAAGGAGCATTTTAATGAGTGCCTCAACTGCACATAGCACAGTTGTAACGTTGCTGGGAACGTACGCGCCATCACCCATTTTTTCAGCGACGTATAGCACGCATCAAACGGCGAACTTAGTAATTCCATCGTTGAGTGTGGAAGTCGAAACGGATACGCCAATTAAGGGTGATGCGGCCATCGATCAGTCCGAAATCGTTGACAACCGATTAATACGACTTTCTATCCGTGTCCATACCGGTTACCGTTTGGGACCAATCGACACGGCTAACAACATAGAAATCACCGATGAAGTCGTGACTTGGTTGCGACAGCACATTAATCTCGGCAGCGGCTATCGAATCTTTGATGTAGCTGGTGTCGCTTATAATGTGGACCACATGTCAAGTGGAACCACAGGGTCAGAAATAACAGTTGACATACACAAGGTGGAACATTATGCCCAAAGTTAGCAAACCGAAATTAGACAAAACCATGGTGCGGGTGATCAAAACCGACCAACTCAACCAGCGTAAGCTCAAAATGATCGCCAATCGGTACGGTATTTCCCCGATTAGCGTGCGAGAACTGCAACTTGGTTTTGTTGAGGAAATTCCGCGTGTCGCTGCTGATCGGTTAGAAACCGATGGTTACGTTGTGCGGACCAAAGACAAACCACGTGTGGCACAAGCACGCGTTGATTCTTTAACCACTGACCCTATGGAGCCTGTTGAAACGGCCGAAGATACCAACGTTCAATCGGTATCAACCGAAGCGTTGATGACGGGTGACCCGGACAATGACGAGGAGCACATCTAATGTCCCAGACCTATGAAACAAGACAAGTTCGCTATGGTTATGCGGACCAAGCCGATTTTGATACTGTGGCCGTAGATGGGGCTGCCGTTGCGGAGGTCACGTGTGACCCGTTTGACATCGACCCTGATGTTATGATTCATGAGTTGCCGCACGTCCATGGCACGCGGCAACCGGTTGAAAACACGACCGTTCACACGACACAAGGTAGCTCGGCCAAATTCAGCGTAAGCGGACCCGTTGATTTGAATGACATCGACCAGTATGCCTATGCGCATTTTCAGAAAGTCATTGAAGGAGCCGATACTGAATTCACGAAGACCTTCACGTACTTTAGCACGCATCCTGATTTTGGTGCCAATGCTGGTCACTTTTTGACGTGGATTAAACGTCTACCAGTGGCCAGCACGTCACAAAAAGCGATGGGCTGTATTGCCCCACGTTTTAAATTGTCGGCTGAACGTGATGGCATGTTGATGTATGAGACGGATTGGGTTGCTCTTGGTACGACCATTGACACGTCCAATCCGTCCGGCACGTGGACCGATCGCGATGGTTCCGGATTTTTGTATTTCAATGACATTGCCAGTGCGACGTTGACGCATGGTGCAGCCATGGCATCACCTACGGCCATTACGATGCAATCATTCGAAGTGGAAGGCGCATACGAGACGGAAAAAGTGGGCCACAGCGTAACTAATGGCTTCGAAGAGCACGGCATCAAAGGTCGTTCTGGTACGTTCAAGATTAAATTCTTGCGTGACAGCACGGCCGATGAAGCACTGGAAAGCCTTAAAGAAGGCGAAATGGTCAAATTCGATGTCGATTTTGGCACGTTGACGATCTCGGTTACCGGCAAAATCGAATCGATGGAATATGATAAGGAAGGATTGCTCATCAGCCAAATCACTTGTCGCATGCTGTCCTCATATGCGGCCGGAGTTGTGGGTGAATGTTTGACGGTCGTCGTGCAAAACACCATCGATCGTAGTTGGCCCGCTGCCTAAGTTACATCACTAAGACAATGATGCCCGTGGTTATGGCCACGGGCATCTTTCTACTGGAAACTTTCTCCAAGGAGAATTATCATGCCTCTCCGCTTAGTAAACAAGCAACGCACGCATGCAATCACAGCGTGTGACACTATCTTCCGCATTATCAGTATGTCCATCGGGGACAAAGAACGTCTGCTCAACAGCATCTTAACTGTCGGTCCTGAAAATGGTGCTTTTGGACGGCTTTTGGACACCATCACGCCCGCCATCGTCGAAATTGATGGGTATACTGACAGCCCGCGCGTGGTTCTGGAACAGTTAACCGAATTGGCGGATTTGCAGGAAGTCATCAGGGCAATCATTGCGCATTGCCAACTCACGCCATCCGAATCAAAAAACTTACTCTCCTCGTCGGTGCAGCGTACTCCGGAATCGGTGGGGAATGCGGAGAATCATGCCGGAGCGGACGGAGAGCCTGTTTCAATCACACCGACGCAAAAGGACTCATAACGGCCAAAGGTCAAAACATGAAATCATTACGTGTGAATATCAACGATTGGGATAAAGTCGTTGATGCCGCACGTCTTCATGCCAGTGACCCGCATTTACCTATATGGAGTGCATTAGCCAATTACTACAGTGTGTGCATTCCGTCCATTGTGACGGACCTGTCTCGTAAACTGTGGAATTTACACCAACGAATTAGAGGCACACAAAACGAAACATACCAAAGTTACTATGATCTGCCCGCATTTTGGGTCAACGCGTGTGATATAATCGATGCAGAAATCGCACGTATTGATCGAGTTAGGGCCGATAAAGTACAACGTGAACAACGTGAATTACTGCGTCGCTTAGGTCAATCCAATGGCAACAAGTAAAGAAAAATTCCAACTCGTATTTGAAGCGCAGGAAGCTGCCTCCGCCAAAATTAAAAAGCTTAATCAGGAGCTTGCTGATCTTGGTGGACCCGCAATGGTTAAATCGCAACGCGAGATTAAGAAACTCGAACGCGAAATTAAATCATTGAGTGGTGAAACGCAAAAAGGTTCAATATTCTTTTCACGTTTCACACAGGGAATTGCCATTGGTAATATCGCAGCTGATGCTGCCGTTGCCGCATGGCGTGGATTCGTTGGACTGCTTAAGGAAACAGTTACAGCAGCCGGTGATGCCGAACAACGCTGGCAAATGGTAACGGCCGCTTTAGAACGCCATGGTGTGGCTACCAATCAGAATATCGCTGCCGTACGGTCATTTACTACTGATATGATGTTATTGACCGGTGTGGCAGACGAAGATTGGGGAGCGGCCGTTCAGACCATGGTAGACCGTGGTGCTTCATTATCGCAATCTTTCCAATTAGTTGCAGCCACAGCCGATATAGCCGCGTCTAAAGATAAGGACATGGCAAAAACATTGCAAATGGTTGCTGATGCTATTGGTCAACGTGATCTTGGTGCATTGGAAAAGTATGGAGTTGCCGTTGATAAAAATACCAGTTTTACCACACAACTGAATACGGCGATCGCACAACTAAATGCTAATTTCGGTGGGGCCGCAACCGATGCTGCCACTGGATTTTCCATCCGACTGAATGTACTAAAAGAATCATTTGGTGAACTACAAGAGACGGCCGGTGGCGTGTTGTTGCCCGTACTAACTGAATTCATCAATCTGTTGACCGATTTTGTAAATGAGTTCACCCGCATCAATTTCGCTGATCAATTTGACGCACAAGGAAAACAAGTTGTGACGACTGGTGCTGAGATGATCGACATGATGTCCAGCATGCGCAGTCATATGACTGGATGGGTAAACGTCGTCGTCGGTGGTAGTCGCATTATCACCAACGCGTTCCAAATCGTTTATGATTCAGTTAAAATGGCGCTGTCACCGATTGCTGATCTTTTAGCGGCAGCCTTGGCAGTATATAAGGGTGACACCGGAGCCGCAATCGAGATCATAAAGAATTCAGTAAGTAACGTAGGTGCGGTCGCACAAAGCACCAGTGGTGATATTGACGATTTGGCTGCCGCTGTCGTTCAACTAAATAACGGTTTGGGACAAGTCGCATCATCGGGGAATGATGCATCATTGGCCATCAAAAGTAGCACACAAGCTGCGGCTGATGCTATTGCTCAACTTGATGTGGTAGGACAAACTGTTAGTGGTGTAGCTATCAGTAATGCCAATAATTTAAAAGCGGCCATGGACCAAGTAACCGCCACTCTTCCGCAAGCTGTTGCCGATACGGGTGAAGCGGTAGATGAACAAGTTACAATGGCCACGGCGGGAATGATGGACACATCCAGTTATGCCATTCGTTTTACGGCCAATGCTGGCCAACAAATGAAAAGCATGATGGGTGGAGCCGTTGATTCAATGATTGGTAATATGGTTACCGGACGACAGAGCTTTGGCGAAGTATTCAAGGGCATTGCCCAAGACTTTATGACCTTTTTCATTAAGCAAGCCTTGGCCATGGTTATGAATATGTTCATTCCGGGTCTGGGTAGCATTTTGGGTGGCATTTTTGACACACCGGCTAACGATCGCATGGCTGCACAGCAAGGACGTGATTTTATGTCATGGTTCACACGTGGTGCATTGGCCGAAGCGCAAGGTGGGTCCGAATTGGCTGTTGGCATTGGTCGTACCTCTAACCGTATTGTACCCGTGGCTTCCAGTGGTGCTGGTGGTGGTGGCATGGTTATGATGAATGTGACTATTTCGGGCAACGTGATGTCCGATCAATATGTGGAAAAGACAATTGCACCAAAACTACGCAAATTGGTAACGGACGGCCGGTCATTACTAAGTATTCAAAACGAAAATAAAACGGGTGGGCGTGATGTCAATATTACTTGATTTTCACACCTATGAAGTGATGGATGGGGCCACTATCGAAACGGTAAGCAGTGAATCGACAGGCCATCCCGCCGAACATGCCATTTCACCATTGGAACCAAATTTTGCTTGGCAAGCAAATCAAGCTAACACACAACACGTGTTAACCGTTGATCTTGGTGAATCACGCACGTGTGATGGATTTAGTTATATACATCATGAAAGGGATACGACCGGACCACCGGTAGCACACGGCATTACTGTTACTGTTCAGTATTCAGATGATGCGACCACATGGAATGCAACCGAGTTAGCTTATCACAGCGATGGTAGTTTAACTCCGACTGATCACGTAACCGAGTTCATCAAATTGCGCTATTTTATCATCAGTAGTGTACCAGTAGCTATTACTGCACGTTATTGGCAGTTTACTTTTGCAGAATTGGCTGGTCCATTTTTTTACGCGCCGGTTGATATGCGTATAAGCATGTGTTGGTTGTTTCGGTTACATCAATTGGACCGTGGACGGAGTACTCCGGACAATAGCAGCATTGTGTACCCTGTTGGCGATTTAGCTTTACCATTCGGTAAAACATACCGCACAGGATATAGTGTTAACGCTTCCATTCCGTTTACCGGCACATGGATGGTTACCAACACAGAATACGATGTTCTTCGTAGTGTGATGCGTGAATGTAATGGAGTATACCGTCCATTTTTGTTACGTGATTGGGATAACACACGCCGTTTGTGTCAATTTACTTCGGATGAAATTGATGAAGAATTACTCGACTTGGACCTATACCGTGTTACATGCCAATTTGTCGAGTTACCAATCGTAAAAAAGGATAAGTACCACTAATGGCTATCGGCGACATTACCACAACGGCAATCGCAACTTTAGATTATGCTGCGAATGTCACATCTGAACACACCATGGTCCACCATTCTGGGACTACCTATGTACTTGGCCATTCAGATGCTAGTCGACATGGTTATATCCGCACATTTGACATTTCTGATGATGGAACGACCATCACAGCTATCGATTCGTGGAAATTTTATACTGGCACCACTGTTGGTGTGGCCATTGTCAAAGTTGCTGCCAATCTATTTTTTGTATTTACAAAGACCAGCGTTGGGTGTGAAGGATTTACGGTCCAAATTGACAACAGCGGAATAATCACGAAAGCCAAATATACGACAACTGGCCTGCTGTACAACGGCGTGCCATATTGCCCACGTGTGATTCGGATTAAGGACACCGACTACTACGTAACATCCAATCGTCAACAGACAACCAATTTACTATTAATTCGCGTGTTTCACATTGACCCCAATACTGGAGTAATCACCCAGACCGACTATGACGACACACAACCATTTGGTTATAACTCTGCCATCGTTGAATTACCCAATCGCGTGCTGGTTAGTGTAGCCAACAACACGACTAATCAAGGATTTATTCGCACGTGGACCATTAATGTCACTACTGGTTTACTATCGGCCGTTTTAGATAGTGAAGCATTCACCGTTGGAACTTACCCGTATTCATGGGTAAGCGTATTACCCGTTTACGAAAGTGGAAATTTGGTGGTTTTTCACTATTATGGGTCAGGCGACGATGGTTATTTACAAACGGCACGCGTTGACTTGGCCACCGGAGCAATTACATTAATCAACAACCTTGAATTTGACACCGCTTTGGCCACACGTGGACGTTTACACCGACTTGATTACAAAGGCAACTTTATGATTGCCTATAATGGCTACAGCGTCACTAACCCAACAACCGAAGGCTACATTAAAACATTCACCATTGATGTACAAGGTGTTATTGCGCTACACGAATCATGGGCCATGGGCGCATACGCATGGGACCCATATGGTGAATGCAGTGGCACGATTCTTCCCATTGGTGATTTAGATGCTGGCATTTTTGCACTCACACGTTCGCGTACTAGTGGCCATTATGGGTCAATTACGACCATTCATGTTGAGGCTGATCTTAATCTTGCTGGTTCTAAAAGCGTGCGGTTATTTGCACCTGTTGATGCACTACCAATATTAACCAGTGGGCGCAACACAACCGGGTATGCTGTTGGACGTGAACCAAAGTACACGTTAGATAATGACCCGGACACGTGGTGGACACCCAGCAGCACAGCCGACAGCGCGTTATACTATGATTTAGGCAGCGCAAAAACTGTTGATGCAATTACCTTTTGGCTGCACAACTACAATGAAGAGTACCAAGACACCAAATCATGGACTGTTTCGTATAGCAGCGACGATGCGACGTATTACGCTTTGGAAACTAAATTGTTTACCACCTATCGCACGAATTACGGGCCGATGATTGTAGATGAATTTGTTATTCCAGTTTCTGCTCGGTACTGGAAAATCGAATTCACCAATTTTGATGCGGCACCGGTTACGATTAGTCCGGAAATAAGTTGTGTGTGGTTCATGAACGACTACTCCCTACCATGGCATCACCAACGGCCGGAAATCAATAAACTACTATACTTTAACAATCAATCGATCACACGTTCTGGGCACAGTTTTGCCACACACGCTGGTTTGGGCAAACAACGAGTAATTCAACGGGATTTTGTGTTTGTAGAAAATGCAAATCAATGGACTAATCTATATGACGCGTACGCTGCTGCCCGTGGTAGTAACCAGCCAATCATCATTCAATCAGAACTGGATTCAAACCAGTATTATGCGATGCAGTTTGCAATTCCGCTGTCGCCCAATATGATTGACTCCAGCACACGCATGCCACGTGTGGTGTTACGCGAACTCGGCTATAAACGTGTGTCGTATACCGATCACATTTTAGGTGTGTTGGACTTAACAGTTGGTTTGTGGCATTTTCGTGATGACGCATTGGACGACAGCGGAAATGACAATGACTTGACTGTATCTGGCACACCTACATGGTATCATGGTGCTACTGAACATGACAATACATCAGTACAAATAGTCAACCCGGATAAGTACACTTTGGCCGCAGCCGATGCAACTGACTTTGATATGGGAACTGGTAGTTTTACTGTTGAGGTGTGGGTCCGAGTTGATGTGGCCACGACCAGTATGCTGGTTCATAAATACGTATCAGTGGCTGGTGGACTGATCATGGGTTTTGACTTAGGTTTTAACGCATCCGGTGCTAACCAGCGTTGGCAAGTTAAACTTGGTGATGGTGTGACAACCATTGCTACAATCACACCCAATATTGATTTGGGTGAATATCATCTATTTACAGCAGTAGTAAACCGCACGGCTGATACTGTTACTATTTATAGAGACGGTGTGTTATTTGATGGACCAGATGACATTTCAACCATTACTGGCTCAATGAGTTGTAACACACGTGATTTAAACATCGGTAGCACAGTTGCGGGTGTCTACATTGACGAAGTATGTATCACTAAGCGAATACTAACGGCAACTGAAATTGCCACACGTTATGCGGGCCGCATTGCCTACGGCGAATGGGGAATGTAATGCTGACAAAATCAACGATTTTTGATACATACGCAGCTACATCAGGTCATCAACGTGATGTAATTTTGGCCATCACCCAGAATAGTGTTACTTATTACTTTTCCACCCGACCGATGCCACGTGGTTTGACCTGTGGGCCAATCTATCCGATGTTACTGGAGCATGGGTCATTAAATGAAGGCATCGACATATTTACGAAGCAGTGGCATGTGTCCGATGTGACTTTCATTTTGTCAGATGAACCATATTATCCGGTGGATGGTGGCACACCCGTACGCGCTTCAACGTTACTGGAAGACTTAAATGGTGAAACGTGTGTGCTGTACCAATGGGTAGACGGCATCACCAATATCACTGATTGTCTGATTATTTTTGATGGTTACATTCTGCAATCATTGGAAGTAAACAAAAAACAAGCTCGGTTCACCGCACAGGATAAGAGCAAACTGTGGGACATGACCATCCCGGAACGTGTAATTGGTGATGTGTGGCCTAATGCACCTGAAATTAACTTGACCCGTCCGATTCCGGTATTGTATGGCAAGTTTAACGTTGCAGACCCCTATGATGATGCAGCCACAACTGCAACCGGTTTGGCTCTCGGTCTTTCCTACGAGAATAAACTTAACGGCAAATATGTAATAGCCGATCATGCGGTTGACATGGTTGGCACTCCATACCGAGAAACTGGTGGACCAACTGTTTTACCAGCCGCACGTTTGACCAATGGTACGACCGGCCCATCGTGGTTACAAGCACACCAAAACGTCATACTCGATTTTTACCTTGACGAAATTTTACCCGGTGTTTATAATGACGAATCCTACTATGAAAGTGAAGCAAACCGCATTAATTTAGGCGATGGAAGTTACAGCACGACTTGTCCGTTCTACGATCGTTTATCTGATGATGGAGACGATGCCGAAGGTTTAGCTCTGTTTGGTATCCAACATGAAAGCATTCTACGACAGCACGTGTTAAATGCGGGCCATGCGAAAGGTGGTTATCATGGCATCGCACATTCACACTGGCCCGAAGTTGAAATTCACCAGTTACGATTTTATATGTACTACGGTGTAGATGGAGCAACCGATTATCGTGTTGAGTGTGGGTATGCTTCTGACACTGGCACTGGTGGCACCAGTTTATTCCAATGGGAATCATCAAATTGGTTTTATCCGGGTGATACCACACACAATTTGGAATCATCTGATGTAAGTACCGACTTTCCCGGTGCACAGTGGGCTGTGGGCATCTACTGGAATTGTGGTAGTGTCAGTTCTTCTAATTCTGATGGCATCGTTGGTAACGCTATTATCGCAACTATGGCCGATGCAGTGATGCGTTACTATCACACCACAATGTACCAAGACACCCTGTGGTGCGCATCCAGTGGTAAAGAATACTACACCGCATTAACAGTCACTGATCGTGACAATCCTTATAACGTGGGCGCGGCGATAGAAGACCCGGCCTTCATTATTGAAGACCTGTATCGCACGTTCTTTGGTTTAACAAGTGCCAGTATTGATATCGCAACTTTTGACGCGGCTGCTAATGTAAATGTTATGGCCCGTATTGACATTACCGAACGAACATTAATTAGCGACATTGTTCGGCGTTTGTCAGAACAAAGTACATTTGTAATCGCTGCGTCTGGTGCTGGGAAACTACGTTGCATTCCACTAAATGATAAAACGCCAACCACTAATACCATTATACGCCGTGGACAACTGGTTAACGATGATTTTCGCATGACCAAAACGCGTTACATCATCAATGACATGGACATCAACTCCCGGTGGCAACCAGAGTACAACCGTTTCTTGGAGGCCAATAATTACAGCGACAGTATATCAGATGCGGCCGTTCGTACACGCCACGGGTCATTCAACTGGGAAAATATTGCTGGTACCAGTGCATCACATGTTGCCCAGCATTATGTTAACCCCACCGACGGTATCTGGTCAAAAGAACACATACAGGTCCAATTTACAACGGCCGGATTCACACACTCACATCTTGAACCCGGAGATTGGATTGAATTTGACCCCGACATCGATGACCTAAAAACGGCATTTGGTACGACGTGGACTAACAAACAATTGCTGATTATTGAAACGCAAAAGGACATGGACAGCGTAACGATTACGGCCATTGAGTTATATGTGTATGTTGACCCATCAGCAAGTCCGTCTCCATCACCAAGTCCGTCACCGTCGCCAAGCCCAAGTCCGTCACCAAGTCCGTCTCCATCACCGTCGCCTACTGGTGCCAGTTCACCACCGGCCGGAACAGCACCATGGGGCCGATATGATCAACAGGCAGCCACATCACCTATTACGCTGCCGTGGTTGGCTGCCATGACTGATAGCATTACCAATGTTGGGGTAACGACCGACAGCGGCTATATCGCGATGATGGACCATTACGCTTTGCAGTTTGATGCGGCTGTTGAATTGGACACCGATTCGACGTTTATCATCACAATTGATCGTAACCTAAGTGGATTTCCACCGTTACAACATGGAGCCGTAGACATTTATTACAGCAGCAATAATAACACGTGGACTAAATGGGGAACCACACGTTCTTACGTTAATGGCATGCATGGTTTTGGTAATAAAATATATATCGATGGCAATGGTCCGGCCGGTGTAACAGCAACTTATTGGAAACTCTATATCGTAGAGGCTCCGGGTGATGCTGGTACAGTTGGCATGACTGAACTTGAAGCAACCTTAGTCTAAAGGAGAGCACATGGGACTCTTAACATTCCTTGGTGATGTGGTCAAGCCCGTTGCGGATTTGATCGACAATCTCCACACATCAGGCGAAGAAAAACTGACGTTGCACAGTGAACTCACACGAGTCGAAAACACATTTGCGGAAAAAGTGCTCGACTATGAGCAAAAGATCACCCAAATGCAAGCCGATGTCATCATGACGGAAGCCAAGGGTGAATCATGGTTGCAACAGTCATGGCGACCGATCACGATGCTTACTTTTCTTGTGTTGGTCGTGCTGGATAGCCTAGGTCTGTTGACCCATGAAATTCCACCGCAAATGTGGACGTTACTCGAACTCGGTCTCGGTGGTTATGTAATCGGCCGCAGCGCGGAAAAGATCGTTCCGGCTGTCGTCGACAAATTCAGTAAAAAGGAAGGATGATATGTCGAACGGCAGCAATGAACCGATTGAATTCACACGTGGTGATGCAGAACGTCTGATTGTAATTGAAACCAAACAAACCGCCACCAATGAAAAATTGGATGATCTAGCCACCGGTATTAGCACCTTCATGAATGACTACAGTTTGCATCATGTCGCATTGGAAAAAGCCGTTGCTGCCAACACGCGCTTTCGTAAAACTACGATTCGCATTTTGTTATGGGTTATCTCGACCAGTGGAGGTCTGGGTCTACTGGCCGCTGTTGCGGAGGCTGCCGGTTGGCTTCATTGAATGAAGCTGCATCCGATCTCATCTACCACATTTTAGAACGCATTATTGCATGCGAAGGTGGATATATCGAGACGGTGGTACTCGAAACGGGTGAAGAAGCCACCTATCTCGTCCCAGACATTCCACCGCATATGTGGTGTGATGATTGTAAGAAACGATACATGTGCAAAATTCGGTTATTGAAACGCTGGATGGAAGCACCTGAAAAATAACGATAAGGAGTTGATAATGGCGAACTTTAGCCCTGAAAGTGAAGCGTTTTTGGCCACACTCCATCCTGATATGCAGCGCGTTTTAAGACGGGCGATCAAGATTTACGATTTTAAAATACTGTGTGGTCTGCGCACAGAAAAGGCGCAAGCGGAAGCTTTGGCCAAACATACGAGTACGGTCGCTTATCCGGAAAGTAAACACAACCGATCACAAAAATTAGATGGTACTTACGATTATAAAATGTCCGATGCGGTTGATTGTGTTCCCTTTCCTATCAAGTGGCCCGATCTTCGCAACCAAACTACCAATGAATATGTCAAACGCATGGGTGAATTCTACTTTTTAGCCGGTGTGATGTTCATGGCTGCGGCCATTGAAGGTGTGCCTATTCGTTGGGGTGGACGATTCAAAAGCCTCTTCGACGGACCCCATTTTGAGCGGATTCCGTAATGACAGCCGTTATCATCGTTTCATTTGGACGGGCCGAGTTGCTAAAGCATACGCTTGATAGTTTACTCAATAGCAACTATGACCCAGCCCAAGTCAGCATCACTGTGGTCGATAACGGGTCACAACCAGAAGTAGTAAGCCTGTTGACCCATTATCGACCACAAATTCATAATCTCGTGCTATTACGTAACAATAGAGGCAAACCTTACGCTTGGAATTTGGGCGCACGAGTGGCACAAGAACAATGCGATGCTGTGCAAATACCCAGCATTGATTACTTTCTGTTTTGTGATAGCGATCTCGATTTTAAACTGGGATGGCATGAGACACTAACCACAGCCTATAAAGAACATCAAAACCTTCCTCTGTGTGGTTTAAGTGGTATGCGTTGGCCGTCGCATAAATTAGATGCATTACAAACCGGTCCGACCACACAAATAAACGTCGTCCGCTTCCCACCCGGATGCTGTATTTTAATGTCCGCAGAAGCGTATCGACGTAACGGACCTTGGGACACCAAGCGTCTAATCCGCACTGTTGATACCTGTTATTTCCGAAATGCATTTGCACGTGGGTGGAAGAATGCAAGTATTCATCCAAACTCGGTGATTGACCACACAGGAAGAACCAGTCGCACATGGCATATCCAGACAGGTAAGCCTAAACTACTCCCCTGATCAGACGGCCGAACGTGGATACTGTCCCAACCGTTCAAGGTACCCACGGTACCCACGGTACCCGCGTTCCAAATATATGCATTGGATTGCGAAATGTTCGCAACGTAATATACACGCCTGTGCACGAATTTGCAACGAGTACCGTGGGTACCGTAAGTACCTGTAGATTTATTCTACGGAGGTACCCGCTCAACCGGTCGTATTCGGGTACCGTGGGTACCACAGTCGGTTGTGGTCTACCCCTCGGACCGTCGATTTGGCAACTGGTTTGCTATGTTTAATGATATGACCATGGGTGATCAACATGAGGTGACTATGGAATGGAAACGATGTACACGATGCGACCAAAGAAAACCGGATATTGAGTTTTACCGGAACGAAGTGGGTGTAGTTTTAACGTCAGTGTGTATTGCTTGTTGTGTGAACAAGCCACTTAAAAAGAACCAAGCCATCGCAGACGAACGCAACAACCTGCAAAAGCAAGAGGTAATACGCACACAGCGTGAACAGCAAAAGCTTGACATGCAACGTAAACTGATAGAATCAGGGTTGATTGACCCGTTAGGATTGTAAAGTATGGCAAAAAACGAAGCTGGTAAACCAACAGTGGGATTTATCGTTCACACGAAAGTGAAACGATTTGTTGCCACACGACGTAAAACAAAAACTCTTGTGCGTGGTGCGTTTCTCGACAGCTTAGAAAGTGAAGTTAAACGCATCGTGATGCAATCGGCCGAAGCAGTAGATTACCCCAGCCATAAAACGTTAGACACCATCATCGTTTCAGTTCCGAAAATAAAAATCAAAGACTGCTTGGTGTGTCATACCCGCATCAAACAGTGTGTGCATGATTTCAAACCGGACATGCTGGTGTCCAAGCGATTTTTGGCTGATGTAAACACCCACGCGGCCGCAATGGTCATTTCTTCACTGGAGACGATCACTGGTGTGTACTTGGAGCAAGTTGCATCGGGTAATGCAACGGCTAAAATTGTCGATCGCCAACCGAAAATGGCCCAACAAGCGATCGATGCCGAATTACCTGACCTGCCGAAAGCCGATGACGCGGATAAATACACCTTCGAACCTGCTTTGCCGCGTGAATACATAACTGTTACCTGTCAAGTGCAGGTGCAAGGTATGACACTGCTGGTCAATGATTTTATAATCTTCACCGGCAAGACCAATGAACAAATTAAAAAGACCATGACCGTCATGGCCACACGCGCTTTGAGTTTGTTCGGTGTGCGTGACCCTGTGGAGGTTATTGTATTGGAAATCAAGCGACAAAAGGAGCGTTTCAGTGGCGCAACGAAATAGCATTCACAGCAGATATGTTGTTCTTCCGGATACGCATGGTGAATTGGTTGATCGACCCGCGTTGGAGTGCGCGTTGCGTGCAATCGAAATCATCAAGCCGACTGGCATTATCTTTTTGGGTGACATTGGCGAATGGTCAAGCATCAACCATCACCGGCCCAAAGTGGAAAAGATGCCCGCGTCGGAACTGTCGCATGGCGTACGTCGTGATGCCCGCATGGTTCGCAAATACGTGCTTGACCCAATCGACGAAGCGTGTGATAAGGCCGGTGTAAAAGACAAGTACATGTTGGAAGGAAACCATGACCGTTGGTTGGAATTTTTCGTCGATGCTTACCCGGATTATGCCGATACGACGTTCGACGAGGCCACCGGTTACCGTTTCGACCAGATATTCGACTGGAAGCGGCGCAACTGGAAAGTCGAACCATGTGGCAAATTATTGAAGATAGGAGAGCTTCATTTCTACCATGGCCACCTATACGGTGGTATCCATCATGCCCGTAATCATTTGATGCGAATGGGCGTTAATATCGTCTACGGCCACTGGCATGATTTTCAAGCCGTCCACATCACACACGTGGACGGACCCAAAGGTGCCTACTCCTTGGGTTGTTTGAAAAACATCGACCCGGATGCAAATCAGTGGCTGGGCCAACGACCGACGAATTGGGCGCATATGTTTGGTGTCGTCGATTTTTACGCTGGTGGTCGCTTTTCCGTTCATCCTGTTCCGATCATCTTCGGTAAATGTACATTAATTGGCACCAATGAGGTGATTGACGGCCATACCCCACGACCACTGGTCAACGTTAAACGTGGACCGACCAATCGACGGCCGGTGAAGAGGTAAATTTTGCTGTCTCGGTCTAATACTATTTCCTTCCTCTCATTACTGCAGGTCGTCCAAGACCGGCAAGTTGTTGAAGAATGGCTTGCCGGTCGTTTCTCTGGCACGATTTTTGCTTCTATTCCCAATATATGTCCGGTATGGTTTCAACAGAGGGGAACGCACCCCTATCAAGCGCAAGAAAGACCTGTCGTTGAGAGGATATTTCTGGGAATACCTATTTTTATTTTTAAGTTTAACCGTTGGCCTTTGGTGGGCATCGACGACGGGCACCATTCTAAGTTAGTGGTTACTAACTGTGGGGCCACTGCCCTGCATATATGCACGTTCCCAATACCTTTTGTTTGCATAGTCGGTTTGGCCAGAGTTGGTTTTTTCGTTGGTCCACCGACAAACGACGAGGCATCGTCGTTTAGTTTCATTTGTTTCATAGTTTCTGAAACGATATTCCGATCGGCCACCCAAGGAAAGGTTTCTCCTTTGGTTCTACGGTTTGGCACGTCGTATGCTCTCTTTTATAGTGTAGACGATAAGACCAACCACCTTTTAAGGAGGACGTTATGAACCAAAACAAGGAATCGGATGAAATGGTCGCCCGCGTTAAGCGGGCTTTCGATGCCATTCCTCATGACCGGGAACTGTCGGATAAGGAGATATCGGAAGCGGCCGAGGTGCTTCGTAATTCTGATCAGGAAATGGCCCAAGGCCACCTGCAGTTCTGTCATGATAACCCCGGTATGTATGGCCTTTGCGCTTGGTGCAAGCACTACTTTCTGCGGGCCGACAACAGCCGGATTTCACCAGCGTTAACTGAAGAGCAATTCGAAGCGACGCGTCTTGACGGTACGAGTCATGGTTGCTGTCCCGAATGTCGCGATCGGATGATCGCCGAAGCTCATGAGGTGAAATCATGACGACCAAGACGAAAGCCCAACCGTTGACCGACGCGGATTTCGAATTACTGAAAAGACGCGAAGAGGTTAAAGCCGAACTTAAACGGCTGGATGAGCACCTTAAGCCCAGAATAACGGCGACGATTGATGCTCATGGAACGGGCAAGGCGAAAATCAGCCACCATGAGGTGGAACTTAAGCGTTCGGTTCGGAACACAGTCTCATGGAAATCACTGTGCGCGTCGCTTGTTCCGGAAGACGTGATCTTGTCAACCCAACCCGATTTTACGGAAGAATATAACGTCGATTCGGTGGAGGTGCTGTCATGAACCGTTCAGAAAGAGAAAAATTGGCGGACGTGTCGAACCAGCTTCATAATTTGCTGGAACGCAAGGACTTCGATGGAACGACCTACCTTTACGCGGAACTCGAACGAATTCAAATCGACGTGAACCAACTGTTGGCCGATTCTGAAATCAAATTACCGGCCGATAACGTTGAATCTGGTTTGTCGGCGACGCTGGATGGGCTGGACCTAATCGAGGAAGCGACCGAAATCGAACAGCCCAACAAGACCTTGCGCGTTGGTGATTACGTGCAGGTGGCCCGTATTCTGGACGAACAGACGACTGACAAACGGAATGTCGGTCGTTGTGGTCAAATAGTGAAGCAAATCCTGTCGGCTCAAGACGAAGCGGGCGATCTTTACGAGGTGGAATTCCTGCATCCGAACGGTCAGCCGCAACATTGGATGGATACGGAAGCGGAAATGCCGCGTAATCATTCGGCCCTCTATCGGGCCGAACTGGACCAGATCGAAAAACCGGCCCGCTTGACGATCTGGGGTAAAGACGAAATGGGTTGTTATGCTGATGGGACCAACGGTGAAGACAACAGACGGTGTGTTTTGCGTCAACTGTTGCAGTTGGTTATTAATATCGAAGAGCGCGAAAATGGCGATGACCCGGATTTCCGGCCCGTCATCGACGAAGCATATGCCTTGCAGGTGGAACTGGTGGGCGATGCATCCGAAGGTTATGAAGAGGAAGACGCGGCCATTGGTCTGCTGAACAATCACACCGAGGATGGATTTTCGTTTCAGATGTACGAGGGTGACTTGATGTTGGTGGATAACGAGGTGGTGTGATGTCGCATTTGGTGATGGACATCGTAACGTACGATTTGCCGAATGGAACCAAGGCTTATCGTACGTTAATCTATCGGATTCCGGATACGTTCAAGGAATACATTGAAGACCCACACAAGGAGGACGGCAATGACTCGGTTTGAACAGGTAGCATTGGGAGTAGCGGCCACTGTGGTTGGTATCGTTCGTTGATCAACCTTGGCGATAAAATCGTTGGACCCGATAAGTAATAAAGGAAGGACCAAATGCCGTATATTAAACGACAGGAACGAACCGAACTTGACCCGATGATCAAGCCGTTAGTGGATTGGTTGCGGGCCAAGAGTGCAACCGAGGTGGTGGGCTTTCTCAACTACGTGTTCACCAAGATCGTTATTTCGTTGTGGGTCAATTGCCGATCGTATCATATGGGAAACAGCATCGTCGGCGCATTTGAGTGTGCATCGCGTGAATTCAGTCGTCGGTGGCTGGACCAATACGAAGACGAAAAAATCGACAGCAATGGCGACGTGTTTCCGTTCCCCAAGCAGGTGCCGACAGTGGCTTTCAAGAAACCGGCCTACCCGCACGCATTACCGGAAGGCACTACCGTTCAGAATCACACCGATCACAAGCGATATATGGTGGTCAATGGCTATCATCCGTCCGACGTATTGCACGGCCGCAAGATCATCTTGTTGCCGTTGGATAGTCATCCATCCATTTCGTTTTTGGCTGATGCGAACTGCATCGGGAACGACTACCGCGTCATACACTAAACAGGAGCATAAACCGCTTTATTAGGAGAATTGACTGATGAAGAAGACCAGAAACAACACGAAAAAGGCGAAGACCGTCAAGACGAAGACCGTCAAGGCCAAAACCGTGAAGCGTGCGAAGACGACCACCGGTGGTCCGCTTTCCAAGGAACACAAGGCCAAGTTGAGTGCGGCACTCAAGGGCTTGATTCCGTGGAATAAGGGTAAGAAGACCGGTGTCAAGCCGTGGAATGCGGGCAAAAAGACCGGTATCGAACCGTGGAACAAGGGCAAACACACCGGTTTGGCTCCGGCCAACAAGGGCAAACGCGTGAAGAAAGCCAAGTCCACGAAGCGTGCGAAGACGGCCAAGGCTGCCAAGCCCGCGAAGGTGCAAAAGTTGCATTTGCGCCCGCACATCGTCAAGTCCATCAAGGCCAGTGAAATCAACGCGGCCAACGCAAATACTCCGGCCGTTGCTCCGGTTGCTGCCGAGTAGCATTACACGCCAATACAAGCGGGCCGGACCTAAACCGGCCCGCTTGATAACACGAACCTTGTAACATAAAGCACGTTGTCATGATTCTACGCGAAATACCTATCGTTAAGAAGAGCCGCATGAACAATCCCAGACGACGACGCTTGACGGCGCAAGAGTGGGCCGATCTTTTTGAGCGTCATTGGGCTTGTGTGCTCGACTGCCAGTGGGCGCATTTTGCTGCGATTTCCGGTTGTCGAATTTCGACCGTACGCGCACGCTTTAATCAGTTATATCCGGCCGGTCGCATACGACAAACAGTATCCATCGAGAAGCACCCACTCCGACAAACCGATTGGACCCAAGACGAAATCGACACATTAGTGGAACTGGTTGAACGTGGCTATGCGCCCGAAGACATCGCCACCACCATGCATCGAACGATTGGAGCCTGTCGTGCGAAATACGCACAAATCGAAACGGGTGATCTTCCGATGCCCGCTACCGCTACCGATTTGCCGCGTTGGAATGCGGTATATCGCACGCTGTACAAACAACAACAGGAACTGGAACTCATCGCCCAGAAAGATGCGGCCGGTCGTTCAGCAGCGGGTATTGCCCAAGACATCGGCTGGACGGTAACGGCCGTGGAACAAGCATTGCGGCAGTTACAAGACAAGAAAAGGTCGATACGAGCTTAGTGGGCTGTATGGGAACCGAAGAGGCTAATACGAACCAGTACGAAAGGGGTGATGCCACGCTAATCATCACACGCTCGTTTAAAGACATCGTGGATAGTAAAAGACTGAAAGATGAAACGACAAACCTGAAAGAGGAGAGTATCATGGCTAAGGCCAAAATACCGTCACCCAAACCGAAATCGAAAGCGCAGAATGTCGTTGACACGTGGGCCGACCCTCGTACGCTGGGAATCAGCGATCGATCGTTTTTCAAGCCCGAAGACGGAAAGACCAAGCGCATCCATTTGATGGGCGACCCCGTGCGGGCGCATGTGCAGTACGTGCAGGGTCTCGGATTTATCAAATCGTTCTGTCAGTACGAGAATCGCAACGGCGCACAAGTCATGGTGGAGCAGGGTATCGATGTGGACCTGCTCGGACGTGAACCGCAGATGCTATGGATGGTGCCCGTGCTGGTGTATGACACCGACAAGAAAGGCCAAGTTGGTGGCAAAGTCGAGTACGAATTCCAGTTGTGGAGTTTCTACGCCAACGACTACAAACGGCTGTACACCATGGTGACCGAGTGGGGCCGCGGGGAATTCATGCGGAAAGACCTGCTGGTTACCGGCACGAAGAAAGGCAAATACATCAACGCCGATTTCAACGTCGCGGCCAAAGACGCGCTTTGTCTGGCTCCTGGTGTGTGCGAACGTGTGGAAGCGGAATTTTCCGCCTACCAGTATCGCGATGCCAATCGCTGGATTGCGCGTGATGTAACGGAAGACGAACTCCGTGCGGCCGTTGCCAATGTCGATCAGTCAACGGGCAAAGTCGCCGATGCCCAGAAGTAGAACGGAACTGCAACCATAACCCGAACGCGGGCCATAATAGTGTGGCCCGCGTTTCTAAGGTGATAATGGATAGAAAAGAGTACATGCATGCAAACACTATTCATTAGCCCCTATGTGGGAGAAACGGGTTGGGAGTTGATGTGCTGGCAAGGTTTTATACGGAAACTGGCCAAACAATATGACTATGTGACCGTAGCTTGTCGTACAGGCCACGAGTTGTTGTACTGTGATTATGCTGATCACATTATTCACTATGACCCACACGTTGAAAATACGGACATGTGGAAAAACTACGGGGAAGAATATGGTGTGTCACTGTTTTTAGCATCATTACCATACCACAATAATCAAACGATTATACACAATGATGTGTATCAAACACGTTGGTGGAACCATGAGCGGTGGGATGTACAACAGGAACTTATCCCGTTTAATCGTTTTGGAGGTGACGTACCGGCCTATGATGTGCTGTTGATTGTACGCGATACGAACAAATGTAATACTGGTTTTCGTAACTGGCCGGTATCACACGCAACCGAGTTTACTCAACGGCTAAGATCAAGGGGTTTTACTGTTGCATGCGTTGGCAAACGCGGGTCAGCAGCAGCAATACCCGGTACGGCCGATCTTCGTGACCTGCCGCTTTACAAGTTGGCGCAGATTATGGATCATGCGCGTGTAATCGTTGGCCCGCAGAGCGGCCCCATCCATTTTGCTACGTTATGTAAATTGCCTCAAGTATGCTGGCAAACGTGCCCAGAACACGCCGTTCGAACGGTTCAGCATTGGAATCCATTTAACACCAAGGTGTATACAATGCCATCCGATGCGAAATATTGGCGTGAACGTATTATGTGGCTTCCTTTGATAGAAGATTTAATGTATGCAACCAATACCCTGTTACGTGGAGGACTGGTTTAATGAAACAGCTATTTATCCGTTTCTGGCAGTGGCTGTTACGTGTGATGCATCTTGCCAAACAAAACGTGCAACAGGCCTTGGGCAAAACGAAAAAAGCGGTCTACAATTGGCGACGCGGCCATGTGCTGTGGAACAGCCAACTCGGTACGTTTCGGCGTAATCATCCAAAAATTGGCCGTAATGACCCTTGCCCCTGTGGTTCGATGCGGCAATCTCCGCGTGCGACGGACCTACCCAATAAGTTTAAGTGGTGTCATGGTAGGTCATAATGTATAGACGACGAGCTATCAAAGAAGAACGTAAACGACGATTTACTACACCGAAGGAGTCCATTATGCGTGGACCAATGCGGGTATTGGTTTGGGCTTGTGGCTTTGAAACGCGTTTTGCTGGTCCTTATATCGCGGCCGAAGCCAAACGACAGGGACTTGAGGTTCGTGTGTGTGGCAGTCGTGAAAATCCACGGCAAATGTTGCCGGTGTTGGAATCGTATAAGCCCGATCTCGTGCTGTCCTGCGCCATTCGGCCACAATTACGTGGCTATTATGATATCATTCGTGCGACTGGTGCGAAATTAGCGTTGTGGTATCCGGATATGACGGAAGCGCGTCGTGATCGTATGTGGCGGAACTATCTGGATAATGCCACCGACGTGCTAATCTTTTCCATTTTGGAAACGGCGCAGCGTTATCAGGAGTTGGCTCCCACTGTGCTGTGGATGCCGCAGTATTTTGACCACCGTTTTTGTTCGGATGCTAATGGCAACTTGCCAAAAAGATTGGACCCCAGCAAGCCGATTTACGATGTGTGTTTCATCGGTTCGTGTGACCCGTTACGTGATCATTGGTTGGACCACTTGGAACAACGTTATCGGTGTTTTTTCCACCGAGACGGCATCAAAAATCGGCATGAACTACGTGGTTATCGCATGGCCGAAGTTTATGCCCAAAGCAAAATTGCAATCAATATACAACGGGAGTTGTTTATGAATTGCGGCTCGTTCGTTACCAGTAATCGCATGTATAATGCCATGGGCAGTGGTGCTTTCTACATCAACCATGTCGTCAAAGACCTTGATTTGGTCTTTACTCCGGGTAAACATTGTGTGATGCACGCCGACACGTTGAACGATTTGTGCTGGATGATCGACGAGTTTCTGCGTGAAGAACGACTACGTGAAGAGATCGCGTATGCGGGCCAACAGGAAGTGCTCAAACATCACACGCTGGAACAGCGCGTCAAGGAATACTGGACTGTATTTCAGGCTGTGGTTGATGGAAAAGCGGGCAGTATTCCTCCGGGTGCTTTTGGCCAATGGGTGAAGAAATGAGCGGCTGGGAAGTACCACCGGAAAGAAAGTCCACGTACAGTCGTCCGAAACATGAACCTCGGACGATCACTAAGCACGTGTCAATGGCTGATGACGATTATGCCATTCCGACCGAAGAGCAACTTGCATCGAAGACTAAAACCGAATTGATTGAAGAGGTTATGCGTCTTCAAAAATTAGTGCGTGAAATAGCTGTGGAGCTTGGACTTGCGCGTCGTTGTCCCAGCAGCGAATGTGTGATCGATATGCACTTTGTCGGCCACATTCAAACGATCGTCAAGGGCAACTGGAGATATAAGTTATGAACGAAACTTTAATTGCTTACTGGAAATGTATGTGCTGTGGACACGTACAATTAAATTGGTTTGTGGTTTGTAGTCATTGTGGACACCGGAGATCAGCATGAACGAAACGACTATCACACGCCAGATAATGAAGGACTGGAAACGGCAGAATGGTTCATCGCTCTGGTCTTATAAAATACCGGACCCAAGGTTTGGAAGTGAAACTAATGACCGTGCTGTGGACATTGTGGCTTGCTACGACGGAGTATTTATCGGCATCGAGTGGAAAATAACGAAGAACAGTCGAGCTTTGCCGATTGATGGCTGTGGTAGCGTACGACTTGGCCAGTTAGCAACGCTGTGTGATATTGAAGCGGCCGGAGGGATAGGTTTTGTTGCCGTTGTCGTGTATCATGGGCCACACGATAAATGTGTTTATATGGTGCCCATTTTCGATTGGAACCGCATGGTGGCCGTGATCGATACTAAATCCGTTCATGTGGAAAAGGTTTTTCCGCAATGGAAGATAGTACAGCGTCGTGTGGGACCGCTCATACATTGGGATTTCCAAACGATAGAAAGGTATATTGATGCACGAAGACACCGCACCACTTGAAGCGGAGGTGATTCAGGCGTTGACGCATTGGGATGCGACTTCGCGCTATCGAGACATCGTTAGCACGAAAGATTTGGAACGCATTGTGCGAACCAGTGCCAAGATCACAGAAATGAGCCTTGATACGGAAACAACGGGCATCGACACCATCACTGCCAAGGCTCATGGTTATTCATTCAGTTTTGAGCCACACGTCGCATTTTGGGTGCCGATTAGGATGGACCCACAGTTGCGGCTGTTGGCTCAACTGGTCAAAGGCAAACGTGTGATTTTTTTCAACGCGGGCTATGATTTGGCCATCGTTGAGAAAAATAAAGTACGCATTCCGGAGGCCATGATATGCGATCTCATGATTGCCTGTTTCTTTCGGGACGTTCTGGGATACAAACTCAATCCCGGACTGAAAGCGCAAGCCAAAGTCATATTGGGTGGCATGACGACATTGGAATTGAAGGACATCATCGCGGCCAACACCGGCAAAAAGCCAAAAAGTAACGAGATCGATTTCACATTGTTGGATGAGCGGCAACAACGCATTTATGGCTGCCAAGATGCGGATTTGACGATGCAGTTGTGGCGTGACCCCAGCGTCCAAGCGGCCGTTAATCTCCGGCCCGACATTTGGAAACTGGAGCATCGGCTCATTCGGCCCATTATGGAAATGTATGCAAATGGTGTGGGCATCGACCTCAAACTCAACACCAAGTTTGATGCCATGCTGGAAAAGGCGTGTGATGACCTAAGTCGCAAAGCGCATAAAATGGCTCTTAAGGATTGTGCTACAGTGAAGGGTGAAGATGGCGAACCAGTTTTTACCAATGAGGAACTTGCACGTTTGACGCGTAAAAAAGGTTTGAACTTGGGTTCTTTCCAACAGAAACAACTATTGCTGTTTGAAGAACTTGGGTTACCACATACGCGTCGTGTGGCATCGGGTTGGAGTACCGATCAGGAAGCGTTATCAGATATTGAAGGTGAACACGATATCGTGCCGGTCGTTATGCAGTATAATCGGGTAGTGTCTCGTCGTACGATGTACACGAAAAAGCTACCCGATCTGGTCAATCCGGTAACTGGTCGCATTCATCCCAGCCTGTGGGCAACAGGTGTGAAATCCGGCCGTTTTTCGTGTTCGCATCCTAATATGCAGGGTATCAGCAAAGACCATGCGGCCGATGATATCGTGCAGATACGTGAGGTGTTCGTTCCGGCCAAGGGTAATGTGTTAACATCGGCAGATTATTCGCAAATTGAGTTACGTATTGCCGCTTCACTGTCACGTGAGCCGGTGTTATGTAATGCTTATAACGCGGGCAATGTGGACGTTCACCGGCAAATGGCATCAGAAATTTATAAGGTGCCCTTGGCCAAGGTCACACCTAATCAGCGTGATATCGCAAAAACGGCGAATTTTTCCATTTTGACGGGTATCAGCGCGTATACGCTATCCGCACGAAATCGCGAAATGTTGCCTACGCAAAAAGACGCACAAGATGTGATTGATCGCTGGTTTGACGCTCTACCGACGTTGACATTGTGGATTGAACACATTAAACGTACGGCCCGCGTTCAAGAACGAATCGACACATACTTTGGCCGTCCGCGTCCGTTCCCCGAAATTCAGCATCCGAATCCAGATTCAGTAATCAAACGTATGAACAGTTTACGGGCCAATGCTTGGGCCGAAGATAAAAGCGATGGTGAATTGGAGGAAATCGCCATTCGTTCACTAACGGCCGGACACGAACGTAAGGCATTGTCACACGTCATCCAAGGAACGGCCGCAGACATCATGAAAATCACCATCGTTAATGTACGGAACCACATCAAGAAGGCCAAGTTGCCGGTTAAGATGTTGTTGACCGTACACGACGAGTTGCTATTCGAACACCCACAGAAAGTTACGAAAGAGTTTCATGCATTACTGCAGGAAGTCATGACCTTCAAACAGCTCGGTTCCGGTTGGGTGCCACTTACTGTTGATATCAACAGTGGCAAAAATTGGGCCGTAGCACACTAAAGGAGAACACCGTGTCAAAGTTAGGTGACAGACCACAAAACAAAAAAGGTGCGGGCCAGTATCACAAAGAAAGTCGTTTACGGAGAAGCGAGAGTGCTTCTCGGTTGTACCGACTGACTTTGCAATCGGTGGATACAATGGCCGCACGTTGGGAGCAAGTGGCCGAAACAATCAATGTGCTTCTTGATATCATGCCATCCCAGATTCGTGATAAGCACATTCGTTTTAGAAGGAGAAAACGGTAATTATGCCACAGGAAAACAACAAGTCTCTTCGTGATGACAGTTTGCAAGCCGCATCCGAAGGGGCAATTGAATCAACGGCTCGTGATCTGATCGATGGAGCTACCATCAGCATCTGTCGATATGTGAATACGACGGCCGGTGATGTGATTGTTGCCAATCCGGACCTTGCCATCCGTAGTAAGTTGCTTGATCTACTGGTGGCTTACGAAGAAAGGAAAAAAGCGTAATGCGGGCACGTGTGATTTACAACATGAAAGATCGCACAACGTATCAGTTTGATGTTGAAGGTGATGATCAACGGGCATGGCTGCGGGCCGGTGAGAAGGAATTGGTGGCGGTTTTAGTGGAACGTAATCGTGTAGGAACCACTGGAGCTATTATCGACACCTTCCAAACCATTCCGGAAGCGGCCGGTCCGGGTCAAGACAAGCAAGACGGCATCGCCATTCGGTCAACGTTGCAAAAAGTGCGGTTAGACCTGTTGCCCACAGCACCATTAGCCATGGTCGCACGTGTTTTTACTTTTGGTGCCTATAATTATGGTGACCAAAATTGGCGTGGTGGTTTTGCATGGTCACGTTGTATTGGCGCAGCGAAACGTCATATCATGAAGTGGGAAATGGGACAAGATGCGGATGAAGAATCTAATCTGAATCATTTGGCCCATGCGGTTGCCAATCTTTTGTTCTTACTGGAATTCCAATTGCTGGGATTGGGAACCGATGATCGTGTGAAATACGACCCTAAACTCATCGTGGAATTGCTGGCAAGCTTTCCAGTCGATGACAACCGATAGGAGATCGCATGCCGCGAATCGACAAAAGGTATATCTATCTGGCCGGTAAGATAAAAATCGGCCACGGTGCAACAAGTTATCGTGCGGCTGTTGCTCCGTTGTTGCGCAAGCACGGCATTTTCGCACTTGACCCGCTTCGAGGTAAATACGGCATGACCTCATGGAAATCGTTGTCAGATAATGAGGTTGTTGTGCGCGATTTGCAGGACATTGAACGGGCACACGTCGTGTTGGCCGTCATGATGAAATGCGAAGATACCAGTTTCGGTACGCCGTGTGAGATCATGTATGCATGGGAACGGCGTATTCCCGTCATACTCATCACTAATGAACGTTATCTGGCCGAGCATTTTTGGGCGAAATCGTTGTGTTCCAACATCTTTTTCGTCGATGAAGTGGCCGGTCAGACGTTTGATGAGGTGCTGATGCAAGCGATCACACACATCTGCGCGTGGTATGGTGCTCACATCGAAGAAGAGGTCTATGATCAGCCGACGTTGGCGCAAGAAAAACCGTCGTCGGTGTGTAAACATGATGTCAATGGCTTATGCACGTTTGGTGGGGTGAATATGACGTGCAAAGACAATGACGGCACGTGTCCGGAGCGCAAATCATGATTACAATCACACTATTCATGGTTGCGGCCACCGTTTTTACGATTTCGAGCATCTTTCAAATCGTGCGGATGTGTCGTACTGGTTCAGCACGGGATGTGTCGTTCTGGTATATGACTTTGATGACCTTGGGCATTATTGCCACATGGGGCATCGTCATGATCGACCAAAACGGCTTTTACATCCGCGTCGAGCGCACATTAGGCGTTGCTTCCAGTCTGGTCGTTTGGAGTGCCATGCTGCATTTCAAACTGAAAGATCGGAACAAACGGCGACATGACAACGCCATATTTGCATCAGTCGCCGACCAGCTTCGTGAAACGCAGCGTAAAGTGGCCCATCTTGAACGCGAAAATGGGGCATTTAAAACGAAAGATATGCAACAGCGTCGCACGTTAGCCGCTTTACATGAACGTGCGGCTGAACGTAATGCCTATGTTGAAACGTTGCTGGAGGTGTTGCATAACCATGGCATCACCATCACACCACCCATTCATTTCGTGAAAGGGGATGCCCCTAATGCGAACGCCAGTTGACGTTATCTTCGGTGGACAATACGGTAGCGAAGGAAAAGGCGTAATTGCTGCGTTCCTTGCTACCGATTACGACGTACACGTGCGTGTGGGTGCGCCGAATGCGGGCCATTCTTTCCTCGGACCTGATCGGGAACTGTGGAAGATGCAAACTGTGCCGTGCGGCTGGGTAAATCCCAAGGCTGTGTTAATCATCGGCCGTGGTGGATTGATCGACCCCAGAATCATGCGTGCGGAAGTGGAGGCTATTGCCCGTATCGACAGCACCATTTATGCGCGTCTGTACGTCGATGCCAAATGTGGTGTGCTCGATTCGCAATTCCACCGACAGGAAGGTGGCGTGGATGGGGAAATGCACAAGCGTATCGGTTCGACGGGTGAAGGTGTCGGACCCGCACGTGAGGCCCGCATCAGTCGTGACCCCAGCCGCTTCCGTCTGTATTCGGACCTGTCGATCGAAGACCCGTGGTTTGCTCAATTCCAGATGGAAAATACGCCGTTCGTGATCAACCAATTGCGGCTCAATGCCAACCGCGTGCTGCTGGAAGGTGCACAAGGTCAAGGCTTGTCACTCATCCATGGCCCGTGGCCGTTTTGCACCTCGACTGACCCCGGACCGGCTCAATTGTGCGCCGACGTTGGCATTCCACCGACCGAACTCGGACGTGTGATAGCCTGTATGCGTACATTTCCGATTCGTGTGGCTGGGAACAGTGGCCCGTTGCCCAACGAAACGACGTGGGAAGCGATGTCCCAGCGTTTGGGTAAGTCCATCGAAGAGCGAACCACCGTTACCAAGAAGATACGACGTGTGGCTTTCTGGGATGATAATGTTGCCGACATGTGTCGCATTATTCATCGACCGACCGATATCGCCTTGACGTTCATGGATTATATCAACCCGGTCGATGCCGGTGTCAACTGTTATAATTCGCTGTCGGTCGAATCCCAGCAGTTCATCACACGCGTTGAACAAGTGATGCAGGCTCACGTTTCGTTCGTTGCCACTGGTGGACCGAAACTAAGAGTTTTTAGGAGACCCTAATGAATCGGGCTGAATATATGCGCGAATGGAGTCAACGGCCGAGAGTAAAAGCACGTAGATTACAGCAACAGCGCGAACGACGTCAACGACCGGAGATAAAAGTGCAACAGCACGAACACTATCAACAGATGAAGGTAAAGGCGTACCAACGCATCGGCGGTGCCCGCTGTGTGCTATGTGGCTGCGAAGAACCGATTTTTCTTACTGTTGACCATGCCGACGGTAATGGTCATCTACATCGCCAACAGATGTGTGGTCGTCGTGCGGGTAATGGTCATATGCCTGAATGGATACTTAAGGCCACTAATACTGAACTTGCCAAATGGCATTTACGTGTCTTGTGCGGCTCCTGCCAAAAGGCCACACAACATAGTAATGATGCCGAAGTTCGTGCTGCTGCCAAACGTGAGCATAAACGAATTAGGAGTACGAAGTGATACTTCGATATCCTGAGTTTTGCTATGTGGACACAGCGATTGGTGGGGCTACCAATCGCAACCATATCGTCGATATCAATGATCTGTCGATATCGGTCGACGCCGTTGACACGTACACGACCATGTTTCGCTTCCAACAGGAGTATAAAGAACATGTCGAGTTGACAGGTAGTGTACGAGGAGCCGACCGGTTTGTCGTGTGGTCCGATTTTCTGTGGTTCGACATTGACGCACTTGATGTGTCGGATGCGACTCTTAACATGCAGACATTGTTGCGTGGATTTAAATCCATGGGCGTGTTGGAGCATGTGGTCGTGTTTTTTTCCGGCAGTAAAGGCTATCACATCGGCGTAGATGCGGGCGTATTCGGCTTTGAGCCGTCACAAACGTTGCCCGATCAGATGCGCCGTACGGCCGTTCAAATCGCATCGTTGTTTAACATCGACTTGCTTGATGTGAAGGTGTACAATCACAACCGTTTATGGCGTGTGGTTGATACCATCCATGGCAAGACGCAATTGCGCAAAACGGCACTCGACCCGTCCAAAGCCATTAATATGACGGTCGACGAGATCAAGCGGGCCGCTTCATCCGGCAAGAGTAGGCGTCGTCCACGTCACATAGTTTGTGACAACGCTGAATCAGTGGAAACGTTAGTGCGACTTGCCCGCGAAGCCAGTGCGGGTGTGGTCAAGAAAAGCGCGAACTGGGACGCACCTCCGCTGTCGGATAGACGCGCAAAGCTGATTAACGCAGGACTTAGTTATTTACTTGAACACGGTGTTGCCAAAGGCACACGTGATAACGAGGCATTGTTACGTGCTTCGGAGTGTCGCAAGGTAGGTATTGAGAAAAATGAGTGTCTGGCCAAATTGAACGGCTGGAATGCGTTGAACCATCCACCGCTTACTGATGATGACTTACAGCGTGTGGTTGATTCGGCGTATACCGGTCCCGGTTACGATTTTGGCACGAACCATGATTCTCTTCGCATGGCCCGCATCCAAGGTGAGCGGACGATGGAAGAAATCAATGTAGATAAACTGTTGAATGACGATCAATCATCCGATGAGGAAGAAAAGATCGTTAAACGTCCTTATACGCTTGCCGAAATTCTGGCCGGTGGATACGAGCCACAGCCACTGGAAGTGGTGGGTGAGTGGTTTTCATGGCGTAAACGCATCACACTGGTGGTGGGCCGCGAAAAGTACAGTGGCAAATCGACGCTGTGTACTTTCGAGGCCATGGCCGCAATGAAACGCGGCTTACGTGTGATGTGGATTTCGCCTGATGAGCCACAAGAGGACATCGTTTATCGGTTCGTTAAGGCCGGTGCTCCAACTTATTCCACCCAGCTATTCATCGTGGGTGATGCCATGGTGCCGAGCAGTTGGAAACAGTTGGCGCAGTTCGTTGCCGACGTACGACCCGATCTCATCATTCTTGATTCGATTCACTCATTGTTTCCCCTATTAAGTGAAAAAGGAACGGTGCCAGATAGCTCGGAAAGTGCGGCTTGGCAAAAATTGGTGTCGTGTTTGCGCCCGTTGGCCATCGCCATTGATGCGGCCGTCGTGTGGATTCACCATGCCAATAAAGCGACAAGTCTATCATCTGGGTCAATCGGCATTACGGCCGGTGTAGACATCATCATTAACGTCGGCACCAGTCGCAAAGACAATCGTCGCACGTTGCAATATTTAGGTCGTCGTGTCAGTGCGAAAATGAACTGCGCTTTAGATTACCTTGGTGAAGAACAAGGTTACGAACGCGTTAAAGATTGGAGTCAGGAGGCTCAACATATGAAAGATGAAAAGTCCAAAACGGAAATGGCGCGGGATTGGGTTACGGAATTCATTGCCCAACACAAAGGTGATGAATTCACCGCAGCCGAAAGTGATGCGGCTTACTTGGCACAGTTTAACGAAGACCCCAAGAAAGGTGACATGATGAAAAAGGCACGCGCTTGGGCGTGTGATGTGGGTTTATGTCGTCTACCTAAAACGCGTCGCATGGTGGATGGTAAGCCCACGGCTTTTTATCAAATACTGCGACGTGATCTACCTACCACTACCAACGATCTTCTCGATGAGGCCGATGATGTTTAATAAAAAGGAGTATATGTCTATTTACAGACTGCTACCCCATGTGCAAAAAGCAAAGAAAACGTGGCGACGGAATAACCGCCATCAGACACGTATACGCCAAAATGCGGCCAATTTTTGGTGTAAATTGTGGGTACTGACTATCCTTGGTGGCAAGTGTGAATTGTGTGGTTGTTCCAACCCGTTAATGCTAACGCTTGATCACCGTTTGGGTGATAGTGCTGCACACCGTCGTAAAGTGGGTGGAAATTCGCAAACTATGTATCGTATTGTACTTAAGGCGGGCTGTCCTACAACACGTTATCGTGTGCTGTGTGGTTCTTGCAATTTAGCCGTGTCTAACTACGGTGAAGTTGTAATAAAAAGGTCGTTGTTATGAAGAATGATATGGCCCCTAAGTGGTCAAAGGAAATGCGCACGTTCATCGTCGGCGAATTGGCCAAATGGACACCCTATAAAGAGGTGTGGGAACGTGTGACTTCCAAAAGTCTGACCGAAGATGTCGGTTTGGGGCCGTTGGACCCGAAGGTCTTCAATTATGGTATGTTTCGTGCACGTTGTAAGCGCATTCCCAAAGCGGTGATTGCCAAGGCGCACGAAGAGTATCTTACCAGTTTTGACGGCATTCGTTGGGCCAACGACAAGAATCGCATTCAGGGTCTATCTGATTTGATCGATCGTGTGAATGAACAACTCGACGACGGCGATTTCGACAAGAATACCACCGGCACGATGGCCCAACTGGTCGTTGCCTTACGTGGCATACATGAGCAAATGCGTAAGGAGGTCCAAGCCGACCTTGATCGGGCCGCGTTATCAGCAAGCGGCGTGCGGGTGCTGTTGACCAACCCACGCAACGTGACGATCGACGTTGGCTATATGAACGAAATGATCATGGTTTGTCGTACTGAAATAGGTGGACTGCACAATCTTGATTTTACTGCCTTGAGTGTGACTGAACTCGGACAACTTAAGCAGGTAATCGAGCGTGTGCTGGAAGCTAAAATCAGTGCGGCCACACAAATCGAAATCGTCGAGGAGGTCGATGATGAGGATGTGTGATGCCATATGTGACCCAAAATATGGTCCACAAATACGAAGTTATATCGAAGAGGAAATCATGGCGTATGTTCCGGGTATGATTGAAAATGCACAACGTGATATGACGTTAGTGCAACACTGGAATATAAATCGCTATCGTGTACGGCAATATGTTTTTGCTCTGGAAGAACAAAATACTCTTGATTTTCCTTTTGGTAGGTTAAAGGAATTTCGGTGGAGTAGATGTGCCAATTGTCCAACCGACGCATATTCTGACCAACGTTGCCGAACATGCCATTGGCAGGTATGCATACTAAAAGACGTAGGTACATGTTGGCATATGGTGGATCCTCAAATGGAGTGTCGGTAATGCCAATAGATCAAAACAAAAAGTTGAGCGGTTGGGGTGATGCCGATGTTCAGTACCAGCGCATGCAGAAAAAATTGGCCGCATTCATGCGCATCGGTGGTGAATGTCGCTGTGAAACGTGTGGCTGTCGAGAGCCGGAAATGTTGACCATCCATTACACCGACCGCAACAAAATCGAACACTGGATGGAACAATGTATCTTAACTGATGCAGCCATGCATGAATGGGTACTTCGAATTCCCGTTCTTACGCTGGTTTTCACACATCTGTGCGTGCTGTGCGGCTCCTGTGATCGCATGGCCGAAACGCATGGTTACGACGAAGTTCGTGCGGCTGTCGCTCGTGAACACAGCCGCATAAAAGGTAATTTAGTCTAAGGAGATCACATGTACACACTGCTTAGTTCCATCGTCATTGCGCTGGTCATTCTCTTTCTGGTCGTTTTTGCGGCCATGGCCCAGATGCAACGTGCTCGTAATGCGCATTTCCGGATGGTCGATGCCAAATATCGGGCCATGCAACGCGAAGTGGAAACGTATCGTACGACCAGACAACATGAAGCCATTCAATCAGCCCATTTTCGCCGATTGTACAAGGCCGCATTGGACGTTTACGAGGCTGGAAATTGGGTGTTACATAATCCGTCCACCAAGTTTGAGACGGGCAACCGTACGGAAGCGGACCTTTTCAAGCGATTGTGCAACGCGCTGGATGGGAAACCGGAAGCGGCTCCTGTTCCCACTCCGGAGCAAGGACGGCCGGAGTGATCACACCCAATATCAGCGAATACGTTTTGGTGCGTGGGCGTACGGGCACCCTGCCGCAAATAGTGACGGACCGTCTGCAAAACGGCTGGCAATTGCTGGGTCAGCCGTTTCGCACGGGTAACCGCATTCGATTTTTGCCGGAAGGTTGCAGTGGTCATGGTGATTGGCTATACACCAATGAAATCGCCCAAGCCATGGTACGGAGTGCGATTGATGTGCTGCCTCCGCCATTAACCGTTTCGGATGAGGGCGTGCCACCGATCGTCGTTGAACTGGACGATAAGGACCAATCAAAACAACAATTTGCCTACGTACGACCTATGTTTCGCCGTGGTCGCTGGTACAGACGTGGGAGGTCGCAATCATGAGCATAGATCGATTTCATGCAAGAAAGATCGTATCCTATGAACATCATGGACACGTGGCCTTCGTATTCGAAGAGCTTAAAGGCAAACACCATGAGTGTTGTCTATGTTGGCGTTGTGATCGGTTCAAACCGGCCGACCGTGTGGCCAACTGTCCCATTGCCAACACACTATATGCTGCCTGTGTTAAGTACAACCTCGTCACCCCGGTGTTTGAGTGTCCGGAGTTCAAGGAGAAAACAGCATGACCGTAGAACGGTTACACATCAGCTACGGCGGGTATCTCCTGACGTGCTTACGGTTGTACGGCGTGCCGGAGCAGGAATGCGAAGACGTTAGACAGGACATTTATTTGCGTCTGTTGGAATCGAAACGCAAAATTAGTGACGATAACATCAAAGGTTTCTGTTCCAAAATCGCACGTGATGCAGCCGTCGATTTCAAGCGCAAATCGGACCGTACGCCGACCATGGAGAGCATGTCGATCGTGGACGAGCACGGCATGACCAGTATGCATCCCGAACTCGACGCGCAAGCCTTGGCCCGTTGGGAAACGATGATCGCCAATCCGAATAAGGAGCGCATCGAGCAAGCCTTGGAGTTAGCCCAGATGTACGAATGTCAACCCGGTGGGCCAACTGCCTATGAAGTCATCGATGACCTATTATTTGGGTTGTCGATGGAACAAATTGGTGAGAAACACAATGTAGCTAAAGCCACCATTTCACGCTGGATGAGTGACTGGTACGTGTGGATAAAGGAGCAGTTGTCCTGATACTCCTACCTTGACGCTGGGACCAGTCCACGGACTGGTCCCAGCATTCCCCTGAAATACGCGGGTACCTGTCCCCATTGTTCAAAGTACCCACGGTACCCACGGTACTTGCGGTATGCGGACGTTTCTTACATACAGTACCCACGGTACCCGTCATCCCGAAGAACATATTGAAACACCTATATTTTTAACTATTTTCGCCCAAGCGGGTACCGTAGGTACCATGAGTACCTGTAGGAATATCCTACGGAATAGGGGTACCCGTTTCAAATGGTCTCTGTGGACATTAAAATCACACTCGAAGGTAAGGAGGTCATATATATGCAAAATGACGACCAGTTAGTGATCACTAAGTTGCTCTTTTTATGAAACGCTGGCCTGTTTCGTACGGATAAACTTATAAGAACGGGCGATGTCGGCATAAGGCCACCGTCACTCCAAGTCATAGCGGTTTGCAACCACAACGACCTCTGGGAAACGGCTGAGCAGCCAACACCACTTGTGTAAACGAAGAAATTCACACGCAACGGAGCAGGTTATGTAATGCACAAATTAAACGACACCTATCGCAACGTCGGTCGTCGTGGTCCGCTTCACACGAAGAAACGATTTGCCAATGTGACGATCAGGGAATTGGCCTACTGGCACCCAAATTCCGTTTATGCGTCTCTTCTATCAACGGCCAACTGGATGAGCCAACTCGACATTTCACCCCAAGCGAAACGACTTTCACGTTTGCAGGGCCGTCAATTCGTCGCTGCCGTCGATGTGATTCTCTCTTGAAAGCAGGACATCGTGACCAATGATGACCGTAAATTGATTCGCAATCTTTGTTCCAAGTTGGATAGACAGAAAGAACAGGGAACGGAGATCATCCTTCGCTTGCAAGCGTTACAAAGCACGTTCGTCCGGCTGATAGATAGTTTGATTAGGGCTGCCAACTCCGCCGTCATTGAAACTGAACCTGAATCACCCGGTTTGCAAAGCGATCACATTGATGAAAAATCTACCGATTGAAATTAAAATCCACACGCTATTAAAAGGTATAATCTGGGAAGCACTCGGAGTTTTGATCTTGGGTACTTATCTTCTTTATACCACAGGCAAGTGGAGTGACGCGTTGTCGATCGGCGTCGGTTATCCGTTGTTTCGTGCTTTCGCCTATTATCCGTACGAAAGAATTTTCAAACGCGTTCAACGTAAGAGACGCGCACACACCCAATAGACTACTCACATTAGGAGACACCGCAAATGTCACATCCTATAAGATTTTTACCCTTGGGCGATCGAGTCTTGGTTGATGTCACACCCGTTGAAGAAACGACCAAATCGGGTTTGATCGTCGTCCGTTCACAAACGGAATCGATTCCCACTATTGGCACTGTCGTTGCCATTGGCCGTGGTCGTTATGATAATGGCGAACTTTCGCCGATGACGGTGGAAGTCGGCGATCGTGTGATCTGGGGTAAGTTTGCCGGAGTCAACGTCGAAATCGACGGCCGGTCTTATCTGCTCATGCACGAAGGTGACATCAGTGGGGTGTTGGGCACGGAGGCCGGATGATCACACATCTTACACCCAAGATGGTTTTGGTTTTATGGCAAGATTGCCAATCACATGAAGGTTGGAATGACTTACCCAAAGACGACGCGGACGTGGCCTTGCCGTTGATTGAAACGGTCGGTTGGTTGATCGCTGAATCACCCACTGTGGTTTGCGTTGCCAGCAGTTTCGATTCTTCCAATGAATCGGCTTGCATGCGAATGGACATTCCACGTGCGACGATCGTGCAGATACAGGAACTGGACGTGCTCCGTAACGTGCGTAATGCGTACAAGGAGCAAAAATGAAATGTGATCATCCCAACGGCTGCACAGTTGATGCAATTGTCGTTAGCATCATGTTTGGTGTATTGGCTACCATGTTTGTAACCCATGTGGCTACGTGGGTTATGGCTTTAATTGCTTGTGTGATTGTACACACAATTAAAGAACGTCATGCCATCGACTACGAAAGCAGCAAGACATCTTTTGGCTATTTTGAGTTCAGCATCGGCCTTGAAGGATACGAAGCACGTGACTTTGATTTGACTCTCTCCTTTCACCCGCAGTATGTAACAATTCACATTTCACTGTGGTTTATCACTTTCTACGTCAGTTGGTCGATGTACGGCACGCATGCCGATTGCGCCGACGACATGGCCAAACGGGAAGAGGAGATCACATTATGATGCTGATCACACATCTGATCACCAAGGGTAACGTCTGGCAACGCGGCAACGTTGACCCTACGCCGTTGATCGTCGGCGAAGTCTATGACGATGCAGTGTTGGCCATGATGCCCGATCGCCGCGCCGTCATCATTCCGCGTTATCTGGTGGAAACGCCAATTCTGTGTTGCCCCATCTGTGGAAAGGCAGCGTTACTCAAGGAAAAACGATTTTCCAAGGACGAATACACCGAATGTCCCGACTATAACCGCCACATGTATGAAAAACTTTATGCCGCATCACACGACGTTAAAAACCACAGTCGTGCAGCGCGTCGTTCGATGTGGAAACAGGCGGGCCGTCACTTGGCGGAGTGGAAAAAACC
>JBAYUF010000008.1 GCA_041675205.1 Patescibacteria group bacterium
CCCCGTCTCACCATCAACAACAGCTTCTGGAATACCACCATGCCGGGTGGCGACCACTGGTAACCCAAAACTAGCGGCCTCTAGATAAACGATGCCAAAACCTTCAACCGCCCCGTTCACCGTTCGTGGGGTCAAGCAGAAAATTGTCGCTTGGCGCATAAGATTGGCAACTGAAGCATCTGGCAGTAACCCACGAAATTGTACCTGCGGCTTTGTACCAACCAACGACTCAAGACGTTGTCGCTCCGGTCCGTCACCGACAATCTGTAGTTCCACACGTGGAAAAAAATGCCAAACAGTTTCCATAGCAGTCAGTAGCGTGTCAAAACCTTTGCGTTTAACGAGTCGCCCAACAGAAAGAATCATTTGCTTTTGTGATTGCGCTGCAGTGCTGTCCCCATATGCCGCTGGAATTGGATACAGCACTTGCACAGGCAACTCAGGAATATCAAGTCGTCCAACGGCTGTCGCCACATACGCGTTCGCTGCTACGACGCGTGCCGCTCGACGGCATATCTGCCGTATCATCCATCGCCGACGCGGTATGGAAGTCGCTGCGGTAATGTCCATGCCATGCACGAGTACGGTGTATCGAATCGTACGTACATACGAAAGAAGCCATACCGGTATGCCGAGTGGTAACACTTGACCAACTAAAATCTCACGTCCTGGTCTCCACCACCGAATAAGAACAAAAAAAGTAGCCAGCCAATGCGGCCACAGATAACGGAACAAAAGCTTACTGCCAGTCGGGTGCAGAGTACTTCGATCCACGAGAACGGTAATGCTATCCTTCAGCGTTGCGGCTAGTGCTCCATACATTCGGGCCACGCCGCCAATCTGAGGTGGATGCTCTAGGGTAAGGAGCAAATATCGAGACATATTACGCCTCTACGACAGGACGACGGAGATAGCCACTGACCCGTCTGATTTCACCCATAGATACCTCACGAGACAGTAAAACAACGGCACCGTACACGAGGACACCGATACTAATTTGCATACTTAACGGTGCACCATAAAGACCAAGGAGCCACACGGAAAAGCCCATAATGGCTGCTGCGGTGCACAGTCGCGCTAGTGATAAACTCAGTGAACCCCAGGGCAACGAAATCATCTTTCGACTATACACGATGCTCAGTATAAACATAACGACGTTTGCAATACTCCAGGCGACACTAGCGCCGATAAAGCCAAATGCCGGAATGAGATACATATTCATAGCCAGGTTGAACCCCAAACCAAGACCAAGTATCGTCGTTTGTTTACGCGCCTGATTTGCGGCGTTCAGCAGCGCTCCAAACGGAAAGGTCAGAAACATAAACGGCAAACTTGGTAGGAGAATACGTACTGCTGTTGCGGCTGGCGCATACCCTGGGCCAAGTCTGAGCACAAAGGCATCAGCTAGCACAAAAAGCCCCGTTGCAATTGGCAGCGATACCAAAAGAAGATACCGAATAGCCACTTGCGTAATTGATACAAAAAGCGATTTATTTGAGAGAAACACCGCGCTAAGCGTCGGATATAAGGCGGCCACGAAGGCGGCCGGTATAAATCCGAAGGCATTCATGGTCTTAGCGGCCACGCTATAGAGACCAACCGCCGCATTGCCGACGAGTGCGCTCAGTAGTACCGAGTCTAACTGGGCGTAGGCGGTTGAAAAAAAACCAGCAATAGCGAACGGCAGAAATGATGCTTTTAGTAAACGTGCTGACTCCAGGTCGCGTACGTATGCTGCAGTATCGACATGACGAAGCAGCGCAACACTCAACCATCCATACCCAATAAAGCCACCAACGAGTATGGCAATACCAAGCGCTAGCGGCGTCGGCATGACAAGAAGCGTCGCGACACCGGCCAGGAGCACACCTATTTTTTGAAGCACCAAGGCAATAGCTTCGTATGATAGTTCTTGACGAGCTCTAAAATAGCTATAGCCACTCAACGCAAATGAATCAAAAATCGCCACGAGTCCAGCCACGGCAACGAGCGGCAGCCGCGGGTGTGGTATACCAAAACTACCAAGTATAGATACCGAGCCGAGGAGCACAAGCCAGGTCACTACAGCCAATACGGCCTTCGCTCGTAGTGACGTTGTTAGTAACTGACTCGCCAGGTGCGGATAGCGAGCACCCTCACGAATGAGTACCTGACTAAGCCCGAGGTCAATAAAAAAAGCAAACAGGGTGCTGTACGCGAAAGCGGCCACGTACTCCCCGGTTGCCAGCTCACCTAACCGATGAGCAATGAAAAGGAAGAAAAAATACGAAATAATTTTCTGCAAAACGAATGCGGCTGTAACGTACGCCGCATTCGTAGCCATCCTGTCGGTCGTATGCATAGACTACCAGAATACCACACTCCGAACTCGACTGCTTATTCAATAGTAGGCGCGAGTACGCTAACGGTAGCAGTGGACCGACCACGAGGATTGCTGGAAACAAATATGTCGATTGTTGGGTGTGGTCGCATGTCATCAAGCCATTTCGCATAACGATCCTCGCAGGTGTACGTTACGCCAGCCACTACAACTTGCGTGCCCAATTTTAAGGACATTGGGCAGGCGGCGGCTCCAACGTACACGGCTCGCCCGCTCGCCATCAAACACTTACCTTTCCGAATGTTGTGGCAGCTGTCGGCGTAGCTGTATTGCGTAATGACTGCTTTAAACTCTCGCTCCACCGCAACCGCTGCTTCCTTTGTGTCGGCTTCTATAGCTGACAATGAGGGTGCGGCGGCGATACCGGTCATTGGCCCATAAAATAGACCAACGAGTACTGCGATGCTAGCTGAGATGCGTAAGTGGCTCAGAAATAGTGAATGCTCACTTTTTTTGGTATTAAAAATATGTCTCCGGCGAAGTGCCAGGACGATATTGGTAACGATAATGTATTTTTTAGCTCGCTTGGTTATGCCCATAAAGCTAATGAAAAACCCTGCGGGTAACCGTCAGAGTTGGCAAATATACTAACAAAAAACTACTTTCTTGTCAATACCTAAGAGGCGAACCCGATTTGGATTCGCCTCTTGGAGTGTAAAAGTATTTTGATTAATTCTATCGCTTCTGCCACTGTGGGGCTCGTCGGGCTCGCTTCAAACCTGGCTTCTTTCTTTCTTTAATACGGGCATCACGGGTCAACCATCCCATTTTTCGCATGACGGAACGCCAATCTTCGTTGTGAACCAACAGTGCTCTAGCAACTGCCAAGCGAACGGCCTCGCTTTGGGCATGCTTCCCACCGCCCGCTACCTTAACCGTAACGCCAACATCCTCCAGTAAGTTAACGTGCACCAACGGCTCAACCGCCACGTCTCGCCACAGGGTGTAAGGGAAATATTCAAGAATTGGCATCTCGTTCACGATAAACTTACCATCACCCTTCACGGTCAAGCGTAAACGCGCCACTGCCCGTTTTCGCCGACCAATAGTCTGAATATAGTCCTTTGGTGCTGTAACTTTCTTTACTGCTTTCTTTGCAATAGGCATAGCTTAACGGGTAACGATTCGTAAACGGGCCATTTGCCCCCGACTTAGCTTATTTTTTGGCAGCATTTGAGAAACCATGCGTCGCATCACTTCTTCCGGTCGCTTTCCCCATAGCTCTTCCAGAACGACTGAACGAAGTCCGCCAGGGTAACCAGTGTATCGGTGGTACATCTTTTGCTCCAGCTTCTTACCCGTAAATTTGGCATCCTTCAAATTTGAAATCTCCACAACGGCACCTTGGTCGAGATGCGGCAACCAATCAGCCCGATGCTTACCCTGGAGGTATTTGGCAGCTTCCGTAGCTACCCGCCCCAGACTTTTGCCTGTGGCATCAATTTTCTTAATAGTTCGTTCTTCCATAGTAGCTACTAAACTAGTTCAATACGCGCAATTGCCGCACCGTCCCCTGCTCGAACACCCAATTTAATAATTCTTGTGTACCCACCATCTCGCGCCTTATACCGTGGTGAAAGATCGTCGAGAGCTTTGGCAACGGCTGGCTTAACAGGAAGCAACTTTAGCAGCGACCGACGCGCGGTCAAGTTATTTTGCTTTGCCACCGTAATGGCGTGTTCCACAAGCGAACGCACTGCCTGGGCTTTCGCAACCGTCGTTGTTACTTTTTCGTACAAAATGACGCTGGACGCCAAGTTACGCAACAACAGCTCACGCGGTGCTTTCTTTCGGTCGAGAATTACTCCTGTGTTGCGATGGCGCATACTTTTTAGGCGTCCTTTTTAGCTCGTTTCTTTACTACTGGCACAGCTTCTTCAGGGGTAGCAATCTCCGCCACCTCGTCGCTACCAGTTATGCCGAGCGCACCAATGTGAGCGAAGTGATCCACCAAAATTTTGGCTGAGGCCTTAACTGCTTCCTCGCCGCTGATAGTGTTGTCCGTTTCAATGGTCATCACCAGCTTGTCAAAGTTAGTCATCTGACCAACCCGAGCTCGTTCTACCGTGAAGGAAACGCGTCGAACTGGTGAATAGAAGGCATCAACAGTGATAATACCTGCCTCACGCGGCAGTGCGTCACCGTATGAATCACCAATGTCGTATCCCCGACCCTGCTGTACCCACAACTCCATATCGAGCGCAGCGTCTTTGCTGGTAAGGGTCGCCAGGACGAGCTCTGGATTAGCAATCTCAATACTACTATTTGCCGTAATATCGCCCGCGGTCACTTGTTTCTGTCCTTTAGCATGAAGTTCTACCTTAACAACCTCGTCATTAAAAAGCTTCAATCGAAGCTGTTTCACATTCATGATAATTTGCAGCAAATCTTCTTGCACCTTTGGTAAAGCCGTAAATTCATGGGGCGCACCGGCAATACGTATGGCGATAACAGCCGCACTTGGAAGTGAAGAAAGTAAAATACGATGCAGGGCGTTACCAACCGTTGTTCCAAATCCCGGGTACAAAGGCTCCACGACGAGCTTACCGATACCCTTTTCGGCACCAGCCTCAAATCTAATTGTTGACGGCAAAGGAATTCGTTCCATAGTTTGTTTTAGCGTGAGTAGTACTCAACAACAAGTGTCATGTTGAGATTTTGTGGGAAATCTTCCGGCGCAGGCATGGAGAGCACCTTGCCACTCAAGCTGTCACGATTCGCATCCAACCAAGACGGCATGGGTGCCTGTCCTGCGCCACCAGTAAAGACCGATTTCATGAGCGGCCCTTGCTTTAACGCCGGTTTCACTCCAACGGTCTCGCCGACCCGAACTTGGTACGACGGAATGGTGAGTCGCTTGCCGTTTACTTGAACGAGACCATGGCTAACCATTTGACGAGCCTGGGCGCGTGTCTTGGCAAAACCCATTCGAAAAACAGTATTGTCGAGCCGTCGTTCTAGACCACGCAAGAAATTTTCAGCCGTGTTACCAGTCTTTCGAATGGCTTCATCGTAATAACGACGCAACTGCTTCTCCATGACGCCATACATAAATCGAGTCTTTTGCTTTTCTTTCAGCTGTGTACCAAATTCTGTAAGTCGACGATAGCCTTTCGGGCCATGCACACCCGGTGGCTGTTGACGGCGTGAAGATGGACACTTATCGCTCGTACAAAGCCGTTCTCCGACTCGACGACACATGCGATGTTTTGGACCAAGTATTTTTCCCATACTTTTTTATACGCGCCGAGCACGCGGACGGCGACAGCCGTTGTGTGGAATCGGTGTAATGTCTCTAATGGTTGTTACAGAAATATTGTTGGCGTGTAAGGCACGAATTGCCGCCTCACGACCCGAACCAACGCCTTTGACGAGGACGCTCACTTCTTGCAGCCCATAGGCCTTTCCGCGCTCTAGGGCGTCTTTGACAATAACCCCAGCTGCATATGGTGTTGATTTCTTTGGACCCTTAAATCCAACTCGTCCAGCGCTAGACCAGCTCACCACATTACCATTGAGATCAGTCAACGTAATGATGGTGTTATTGTATGTGGCTTGAATGTGCGCCTGGCCTTGTCGCACTTGACGCACGGGTTTACCGCGACGAGCCCGTCCAGTTGCCTTCTCGGCAGCTGCTGGCTCGGCAGGCGTCTCACTCGTCGTTGGTTCCAAAACTTCGTCCATTTCCATATAGGTGCTCTAAGTCTTCGTCAAAATACGCTTTCCGCTGCCCATTGTTCTTCGAACGTTTCCACGAACGGTACGGGTGTTTGTCTTACTGCGTTGACCACGTGCTGGCAATCGCTTGATGTGCCGAGTGCCACGGTACGAATTGATGTCTTTGAGGCGCTTGATGTGGCCAATAATTTCTCGTTTTAAATCTCCTTCAACACGAAGTTTCTTTTCAATATACTCTCGAAGCAAGGAAACCTGCGCTTCTTGTAAATCTCGCGTTCGAATATCTGGACTTACCTTCGTTTCCTTTAGAATTTTTTGCGCGGCCGCCAAACCAATACCAAAAATGTAGGTCAGTGCTACCTCAATTCGCTTGTCGTTTGGAATTGTAACACCAGCAATACGCGCCATACTAACCCTGTCGTTGTTTATGCTTTGGCGTACGACACACAACTCGCAATATGCCATTGCGTCTGACGTGTCGGCACTGCAGACAAATTTTCTTTACTGATGCTCGAACTTTCATAGTCTTAATATCGATAGGTAATCCTGCCCTTCGTCAGATCGTACGGTGTCATTTCTATACGAACACGATCCCCGGGAACTATACGGATTCTGAATTTACGCATTTTTCCGGACAAGTGAGCGAGTATTTCAGGTCCATTATCCAGCTTAACGCGAAACGTCGTTGCTGGAAGCAATTCAGTTACTTCACCGTCGACTTCTAAAAAGTCTTTAGAGGTATCAGCACGATTTTCTTCAACTCGTACTTTCCCTTTCTTCGCCTTTGCTATAGAACCTGAAGTTAGCATCCGGCAATGCCGGAAAAATAAAATCACTTGGTGCAGTCGCTCAGTATTTTTTACTATAGCGATTTGTACCAAATGGCCCAAAAAATGGATTTTCAGACATACCGCAACTGCTCCCCAAACTGGTGCGCAATTTCGTTTAGCCTACAGATATTCGTACTGTATGTCAAGGATTATGGTCACATTTTCGTAGCGGAACGGTAAAAACCGAAAAAAGCTTGGAAAATGCCTAATTTCTACCGCAGTAACGTTCGGTATTCCCTCAAAATAGGCTCGTAGCTGTGACTCATTTTTACGCCTTGTGTAGTAGTCAGTCTTAGAAATTGAAACTATTGGAACAGCCTTAGCTGAAGCCACTAGAATTACCGCCGTACGATTTTCGTCAGTGTCGCTTGTAGTATCTATCTCAAAGCTTGTCGTAAGTGAGTCGTCTAAAAGTACCAGCTCGCGAGAAAGTGCAGCCTGAATAGCGGTTTCAGCAAACTGCTTTGTGTCCTCACTGGCCGCGCACCGCACCGTATTTTGAATGCGAATTGTTGGCGCGTCGGGAACACACAACGCATCAGCCTTGGCAGCGAAAACGGCCAAGTTCGGCAGCGATTTAGAAATGGAAGTATCAAGCGTCGCCGGCAGCCGAACCTGAATTGGCTCTGACGCAACGGTTACCCGCACGGTCGCATGATGGGCAAAGAGAACGACAATGAGTGCTGCAATGAGAACAATACTCCACCCCAAAAAGCCTTTGGCGTGTCCCCCCATAAATCCGACTAGCGAACGACGGCTCGAATACGACGTATGCCTCGAGAAACAGCCTCTTCTTTGGTGATTACAAACGTACCAACCTGCGCTGTGTGCGTAACGTGTGGCCCACCACACACTTCCTTACTGTAATCTCCCATTTCATACACCTTCACTTTTTCTCCGTATCGGCTTTCAAAAAGACCCAGCGCGTTAACAGCCTGAGCTTCCGCAAAGGTCATCTCCCGCCAACTCACCGGTAAATCGAGTGAAATGGCCTCGTTTACGGCTTTCTCAACAGCCTGCAACTGCTCTGGGGTGAGTTTAGTGTCATGAGAAAAATCAAAACGCAGCCGATCACGGGTAATATTTGAACCCTTCTGAAACACATGCGCTCCAACAATCCGTCGCAGTGTCTCCTGTAATAAATGCGTGGCCGTATGCAGACGGGTGCACTCCCACGAATCGTCAGCTAATCCACCGTGAAATTTTTTTGTCACGTCTACGCGGGACAGTGCCTGATGCTGCTCAAACTCAATTGCGAACTCAGTCATTATCCTACTCCGATCGTACATACGTCGCTCGTCGATAGAAAGCGCCGGCAAAATAACTCGCTCTAATTCCTCAAGGGACAGCTCCACTGGAAAGCCATAGGTCGCGTACATCATAAATATATCCTGACCAGTAATGCTGTCGGAACTCGCTTTATGCTGCTCTACAATTTTGGCCAATTCCCGCTCCCCTCGAGCCAACGTCAAACGAAATTTTTGCTCTTCTGCGCCGATAATCTCAGCAATTTGGCTCGTTCGCGCGAGGACCTCAGGGTATGCCTCTTTATAAGAGGCCGTAATTACACCAACAAGTGAAGCCAACGAATTTTCCTTCATACCCAGAAGGTCCATGTGTCGAACGGCGCGACGAAGGAGGCGCCGAACCACATAGCCACGCTCTTTGTTTGATGGCTCTGCGCCGTCAGAAATGAGAAACGTCGCCGCCCGAAGATGGTCCGCTATGACGCGAAACGACCAACGAACGTTTAGGGTCGCTGTACGGTAATCAACCTGACTACGCACTTCAACTGCCTGGACAATCTCGGCTAGCGAATCAACGGCTGTAAAAACATCCGGATTATTATTCGCCGCGGCTGTTGCTCTCTCTAAACCGCCACCGTAGTCAACGTTTCGCTGTGGCAAAGGCTCAAATCCAGTCTCAGTTTTTCGATACTCCATGAAAACTGAGTTACCAATCTCCATAAATCGCCCGCAATCACAGTTGGGATGACAAAACGCGCCGTACGTAGTGTCGTGCGGAATCTCAGTAAATTCATAGAAAATTTCACTGTCTGGTCCTCCGGGTTCCCCAACAGGCATTGCTTCGGGTCGACCAGCTCTACTCCACCAGTTTTTTGAAGCATCGAAATAGAAAATTCTGCCATCCTGCATGCCAATTTCGTTTCCACGCTCTGGGGTTAACAGTTCAACGTCTTTTGCGTCAATACCTACTCCCGCAAACAAGCCCTTCCAAATGCGAACCGCTTCCTCGTCACGAGGAATATTGTTAGCCGTATCACCCGCAAAAACAGAAACGTAAAGTCGCGCGGGATCAATACCCAATTCACTCGTAAAGAATTCGAAGCACCACGGCAACTGCTCAGTCTTGAAGTACTCCCCAAGTGACCAATTGCCCAACATCTCAAAAAAGGTGGTATGTCGATTATCCCCTACTTCTTCAATATCTTCCGTTCTAAAACACTTCTGTGAATCAGTTAGCCGACGACCCTCCGGATGCGGCTCACCCAAGAGGTACGGCAAAAGCACTTGCATGCCCGAGCCAGTAAAGAGTGTGGTAGGATCGTTCTCAGGTGTGAGTGGCCCCGACGCCAAAGCACTATGCTGCCGAGAAACGAAAAAATCGATATACTTTTTACGAACTTCAGATGATGAAAGCATAGAATTGTTTCTACAAGGATATACCATATGGAAGAACGACTCAACGCCTATATAGCAAAACGCTCCCGCTGGTCGCGGCGAGCGATTGATGCGCTCATCGATAGTCAGCAGGTCATGGTCAATGGTCGCATTGCAACGCTCGGCCAAAAGGTATCTGACGCTGATGTAATCATGGTGAGTGGCGAAACAATTTCTACGAATCGTGAGCTTCCGACTTACTATATGCTGAACAAACCAATTGGCTGGATAACAACAACCGCGAGTGGCAGCCAAGACAACGTTATGGCAATGCTGCCGCCAACGCCGCGCGTCTACCCCGTTGGTCGGCTCGATGTTTCGTCATCTGGACTGCTGCTACTAACGAACGACGGTGAACTTGCCGTCCGACTGACCCACCCTCGCTATCAGCACGAAAAAGAGTATGAGGTAACCGTGGCTGAACCTATTGGCGACGCTGATTTGGAGCAGTTTCGTAACGGTATGCTCCTCGCCGGTGAATTCACGTTACCCGCCAAGGTTAAACGCTTGACCACAACAACCTTTCGTATTGCCATTCGCCAAGGGAGAAACAGACAAATACGAAGAATGTGCGAAGCTCGAGCCCATACTGTCGTGTCCTTGCGACGCACCCGTATTGTTTCTCTCCAGCTCGCAAATCTCCCGGTTGGGCAATGGCGGACACTAACAAAAGATGAAGTCCATCATCTACGAGAGGCGGTTGGATTGTCCACAATAACCCCACCACCCATAACGACGTCTCCGTCGTAAAGTACGGCTGATTGCCCTGGGGTGACCGCCCGCTGTGGTTCGGCAAAATGGAGCAACAGTGAATCTTCGCTATAGTCAACAGTGACGGGTACAAGTTTTTGACGATAGCGAATACGAGCCGTGTAGGTCTGCCCTATTGTCGGAGCGGCACGCAGCCATGAGGCGTGACTGAGCGCCACCACAGACTGAAACAGCGCTGGGTTGTCGTGGCCAGGAGCGACGTAAACAATATTTTCTGAAACGGAAACTCGAACCACGTAAAAGGGCGCGACCCCAGAAACGGCCACGCCATGCCGCTGCCCAACGGTAAATAAGGCAGCTCCAGAATGTTGACCAATCACCCGCCCGTCGAGTGTCTTAATATCCCCCGGGGTGAGCGTGAGGCCAGCTTCTAAGAAGGCCCTCAGCGAAACAGGACCAATAAAGCAGATGCCCTGTGAATCTTTCTTGTTCGCCGTCGGTAAATGCGCCTCATTTGCCAACTGCCGAATACGCACTTTTGTAAACTCACCAACGGGAAATAATGAGCGAGCCAGCTGCGACTGCGTGAGTGACCACAAGAAGTACGACTGATCTTTTGTTGTGTCTACGCCGGTAAGGATCTGTGCGCCGTCACTCGTATCACGACGCCGAACATAGTGGCCTGTTGCTATGTAGTCAGCCCCATCCCGCATGGCCTCATCGAAAAAAGCACCAAATTTAATTGATCGATTGCAGGACACATCTGGATTCGGCGTATGACCAACGGCATACTCCTCAAAAAATTCGTCGACAACCTCTCTTCGATATTTGTCAGTAAAATCATAGGTACGAAAAGGTATGCCCAAAGTTGCCGCTACCGCGGCCGCGTCACGTCGCTCGGCACGCCAATTACAGCTGTCAGCGAACTGTAGGCCCCGAGGCGTCACAAGACCTTCCCAGCACTTTAAATAGACGCCAACCACATGGTATCCCTGACGCTGCAACAAAAGGGCGGCGACTGAAGAGTCAACACCGCCGGAGAGACCAACAAAAACTGTTTTTTTGGGACGTCTCAGCATGGTGTTTCGTATGCTAGCGGTCACCGGTTGAGATGTAAAGTTACGGTTTTCCCAAAAGCAGTAGTACCCCCACCGCAATGAGGTACGCAAAAAAACCAACCGTTAAGATTTCGCTCGCAAAAATTGGCTGCTGTGAGATATCTAAATATATTGCCCAGACACCAGCCCCAAGCCCTCCCCAAACGATACCGCGCTGAACAACTGCTGGGGATAGTATATGCCGACGGGTAGTCGGCACTTCAATAGTCACAACCGGCAATTGTGGCGGCCTGCGCCCAAACATTAAGAATCGTTAAGTGAGATAGTTTCACCAGGATCGACACTGCGCCAATGTGGCGTAACTGGTTGCCGGGCTACGGTTGGTGCTTCCATTTCAACCGGTGTAGGCGCTGGCCTTTTTGTTTCAATAGCAACAGTCCGTCGGACTTCTGTTGAAGCTTTGGTTTCAGTCGTAACAGTCCGTCGGACTTCTGTTGAAGCTTTGGCCGGTTGCACAATCGGCTTCGGTTGGACTTCTACCTGCGGAATTACCGGACCACTTTTAGCCTGCTCACGCCGCACCTCGCTTAAGCATGACTTACAATAAACCGGCCGTTTACCATCCGGCTTAAAATTAACCTCAGTAGGCGCGTTGCAGCGAGCGCAAAGTGCCGTAAAAACCTCCTTAGGCGAAGCTGCGGTTGCGGCCGTAGCGGTAACTGACGCAACCGACGGCGTTGCTGGCTTTGGCGTAGCCACAACGGGCCGAGGTTGCGGCGAAGTTCCAACACGCTCAATGCGTGGTGGTTGGGCACTGATCGCCTTATGCTCATCAATGGCCTCTTGCTCTAGGCCACTTGCCCATCGAGATATTTTATCTTCAATAACCTCACGCGGCTTGGCAAAACGCTCACGAGACACCCGAATAACTTTGTCTCGGTTATTGTAATCGGTTACCACCGGCATCAACGTGTTCGCTGAAAATGGGGTTGAGGCAACACCATCAATCATCAGCTTCAAATAAATTTGCCACTTGGCAAGGTTCACGAGATCTTCTTCGGTAAAATACGGAGTAAATTCTTTTACTAAGACTTCGGCGTCCGTAGCACCAACGCGGAAACAAACAATCGTACCAACGTTACCGAATACGGCTGCGGTGACCTTCTCATCAAGTTGTTCGATGTATTGGTGAGCGATGATGAGGTTAAGACGATACTTACGAGCCTCAGAGAGAATATTCGCAAAGGATTCTGTGGCAAAGTTCTGAAACTCGTCGACATACAAGTAAAAATCTTTTCGTTCGGATTCAGGAATATCAATTCTCGCCATGGCCGCCAGCTGAATCTGTGTAATCATCATGGCACCCAAGAGCGCCGACGTATCTTCACCAATTCTTCCTTTTGAAAGATTCAAAATAAGAATCTTTCTGTTGTCCATGACGTCACGAATATCTATGGATGACTTTACTTGCCCAACAACGTTTCGAATGAGTGAGTTCGATAAAAACTGTCCAACTTTGTTTTGAATTGGCGCAATTGCTTCCGCCTGAAAGCGGTCCGGATATTTTGAATACTCGTCGACCCAAAAACTGCGCACCACCGGATCCTGAATTTTTTCAATAACTCGCTTTCGATAGGTTTTGTCAGTAAGAATACGGAGCACTCCGAGGAGGGTTGAACCGGGATAATCGAGGAGCGCCAAGATGGCGTTTCTAAGCACATACTCAAGACGAGGTCCCCATGAATCTGCCCAGATTTTTTTGAAAACGCCGACGAGCCCAGACGCTACAAGATGTTTTACGGCTGGGTTCACTGTTTCAAGAATATTAAACGCTATTGGAAAATCGAGGTCCGCCGGATTCACGTAAATAACGTCGTTCACCCTGTTCGACGGTATAAGATCAAGTGCTGCTTCGGCCAATTCACCGTGTGGATCAATGATTGCTAAACCATTTCCACCGATAATATCCGAGTACACCATCTGCTTGAGTAATTCAGATTTACCCATGCCGGTCTTTCCAATGATGTACATATGCCGCCGTCGATCGTCACGCTTTATGCCAAACAGCCGGCACTGATCGCGGTAGTTCGTTTCAGCAAAAAACGTTATATCGTTTGGTGAAGGCATAGCTATTGTGTGGGCAAATTCGGCGGTTCAGTCGGAGCTGTTTTTTGAACTGTTGTTGGAAATTCACCACCAGGCAACTCTGAAGCATAGGGCAAGGTGGTTGGTGGTGGCGTGTGCTTAAAGTCTGTTCGCTGCACCATCGCGCGTATTGGCTCAGTTAGGGTTTTCGCCGGGAAGTGCCACAACGAGGCAAGCTCTTCGGTGTTTAGCACGTAGGGACTACGACCATAGCTGACGCTACGGTCCTTGTAGTGCGCCATAATCTTGGTACGCTTTCGATTTTTACGCCAGTCTTTGAAAAAATAATTAGCGTGTACGCCGACGTGCTTTGTATCTGGTTTTAGCGAATTGATATCCTCAGTGTTGAATTGCTTAATAGCTCCAACGAAGGCCTCTCGACGGCCACGGTGCACAGCGTAGCGCTCTTTCGTGGCAATATAGATGTAGCGAATTTTAGTTTCAAAACCTATTTTTTTAATTTTTCTCGCCATGGCCTCAACTTGCTCGCGCTCAAACGGCGGCAATAGTAAGGTGCCGCTCTTCTTCGGGTCGTGCGCACCAGCATCTTCAAGAACTCCAGATTTACCAGCGAATTGATCGGAAGCAGAACTGCCGAACTTCATTAACTCTCCAAAAATTGTGTTGAGTAACCCGGGACTACTGTGGTGTTCCTGGGTCATTTCTTTCATTCTTTCAATAACATGGTGCTTCCAATGATTACTGATGGGTTCAATATTAATTTGAAACCAGTACTGTTCACCGGGACCAATTTTACTCATGGTTTCAAACATAGCGTTCAGTGGGTCTTTCAGTTCTTGCGTCATCTGGTGCTCAAACTCTGGATAGGTACGGAACGGCAACGCCTCGTTTTCTACGAGAACAAATTCGGTGCCATACATGTCATAGCGCTCATCGGGAAAGACAGTTGGGTAGCCCTTTGTATAATCCTCAATTTCCGTAATCTGTGCGTCCGGGTACTGGCTATAAACCGCCGCCTCGACTAAATCACGTAACCCTTCGGTCGTTCGAATAATAAACTGTACGTACCCCTCGATACTGACAATCTCCATCGAGAAATGTGCTTGCACCTTCCCTATCCAATATTTCTCTAACAAAGTGCTCGTGCCATGGGCGCCGGCGAGGTGCGCGAAAATATTTTCAACAGCCTTTGGCGACTGAATATTATCTTTTGGCACATCAATGGCCAGTAAAATCCACTGAAAATTGTGGTGTTCAAAATGGTGTTGAATGTGGAGTACCCAAAAATGAATAAACAGTTTCCACATGGCTATTGCAACAATCACCCATCCGCCTTTTATGAAAAGGTACCAGGTGAGCTCTATCGACGTAACGAGCGGTGTCGTTCCGTAAACTGCTTTTTCAAATAATGTAGAAACGGTTTCAAGAAAACTCATGAAAATTATTTCTTTTCAACTAGTGTGTAGCGACCATCAGAATCTTTTTCGAACAGGGAACGATTGAGTAGTGCTAAATGAATCGTTTGCTGCTTCACAATGCGGCGCGCCAACACCGCGCTCACAAGCTGCTCTCGGGTCAACGCACCTTTTTCCTTCACTATGGCGACGATGACGTCAGAAACGGTGCCTGGTCGATAACCCCATTCACGAAGCGCATACGTACCCCGACCAACGAGTACGAAGCGTTTGTCGAGGATGAGTTCGTTGTGCACTGAGGGAGGCTTCGCTACCTTTTTGTCAAAACCAGCCGCATTCACACGGGCACTAATTTCTGTAAAGTGAAGTGGCTTACCCTCATGCTTGAGGATAAGATAAATTTTATCATTCATTCGCCGCGGCCGCACGGTCGGCCAGCTACTAAATCCCCATTCACCAAAGATATTTCTGTCGAGTGGCGCCGCTGCCGCTACGTAAGCCATAAGTACACCGTGAACTTCAGCTTTACTTACCGGAACATCCAAATCAGCCACGTCGCCAAACTGACGAGCAAAACGAATCGGATCATGTACTAGTTTACTCTGCTCGGCCGCATAAAAATCCGTCTGACAATACTTCTCAAAAAGTGCGACGTCGGTAAGTGGTGTAGTGCCTTCACTGAGAACACGAACAAACTCTCCAGCCGCGCGTTTGAGTAAGGTCAGGTCTGAACCAACTAAAACATAGAGCGGCTTTAGCTCGCTCGTTGCCGCAACTTTACCTACAACGTCATTTAGTATTTCTTCTAAAAGAAAACGCAAGCACTGTTCGGCTCGAGTTTTTTCCGCAGGCGAAATAATAACAGTACCTTCAGCGGTCAGAATTTCATTAATGAAGAAAAATTCTTCTACCGCGCCGCCATATCGCCGTAGGAGATGTTCAATTGTTCTCACCAATTGCTTCACGTCGTCGTCGCGCTGCGCCAAAATACGAACCTTTTCTGTCGTCGAACGAGCAATTTGCCGAATGCGCTCTCTCGTGACATTCAGTTCCAAACCGATATGTTCTAACGTTGCGGGCGCAACCCCTTGCGGCACGCCATAACGCTTCGTTAGTACACTTCGTTCCCTGTCAGTTAGTTCTGAAAATAGATTTGTGATTGTATGCACCGGGTCAAACGAGCGCATCTCGTCCACATGGCGCTGCGTAATGATTCTGTCCAAAATGCTTGAATCAGCCATAAAAATGCTACATTTACAATAAATTTATATTAGCACAAATATTGGATAATGTCAACAAAACACCCCGACGTCAAGTCGGGGTGTTTTAGCACGCTTTCGTAAGCACTACTTCCCGTGCTTCTCTCGCCAAGCAAATATACTTACAAGCAGCGGTGAGGCGATAAAAATTGAACTATAGGTTCCGAAAGCGATACCGATGATTAAAGCCAGAACAAAAAAACGAATTGATTCACCACCAAACAGTAGTGTAGCGAGAAGCACGACGAGTGTAGTGAGTGAGGTATTGATAGAACGGGCCAACGTCTCGTTGACGCTGCGATTAACCACTTCCGAGAAGCGATCAGTGGCTCGGTGCAGATTCTCTCGAACACGATCGAACACAACAATAGTGTCATGCACAGAAAAACCCAGAACTGTTAAGAGCGCGGTTACAAACAAAACACCAACTTCAACTCCAAGATACCGACCGAAAAGAACAAACGCACCCATTGTGATAAGAACATCATGAACAAGCGCCACAATAGCGACGACACCATACTGCCACGACGGCACGGGTCGAGAAACTTTTCTGAAAGCCCACGATATATACAAAATAATAGCGAGAAGCACAGTCAACACCGCAACCCAAGCTCGCTGTCTGAGCTCAACGCCAACCGTTGGTCCAATGGTTGTAAATCGTTCTTCGACGACACTAGCACCGTCAATGGCGAACGTCTTCTGTAGGGCGTTGAGTACCGCTTGATGCTCTGGTTCAGTGACATTTCGAAATCGCAAACTGACCCCATGCTCGCCAAGTGGTGCTGCTTCTGAAACCCCAACGATAGGCTCAACCGACTTCGAAACGTCAGCCATGAGTGGTCGTGCCTCACTGAAGGTTACTTCCGACAGTGAACCGCCAGTAAAATCGATGCCTGGCTTTAAGCCCCACCCAGGAAGCAGTAGCAGGAGTAACGATCCTGCCGTTAGCGTAAGCGAAAAAACGTAAGCAATTCTTCTATAGCCGACAATTTGAATAGTGCGCATAGAAAAAATTAAATCTTATCCCCTACTACCCTGCCGTAGAGCCACAACCGGCGGTTACTCTTCTCGCTCACTACGGCGCGAAGGAATGTACGGGTGACAGAAATTGCGGAGAACATGCTAATGATAATACCGATGGCCAGCGTCAAGGCAAAACCGCGAACAATACTTGTTCCAAACCAATACAAAATTAAGCACGTAATGAGCGAAGAAACGTTTGAATCACGAATTGATGTCCAGGCACGAGGGAAGCCTAACTCAACAGCCACACCAAGTGGTTGACCCCGTCGCAATTCTTCTTTCATTCGTTCAAATATCAAAACATTAGCATCCACCGCCATACCAACCGACAGAATGAAACCTGCAATGCCGGCGAGCGTCAAGGTAACTGGCCAGAATTTAAAGAGTGCCAACACAAGTGAGCCGTACACGAGGAGTGCCAGCACGGCCAAAAGTCCCGGTAATCGATAATAAAAAATCATGAACAGTCCAACCAATACGAAACCGACGAGAGCAGCTTTCAGACTGTCCGCAATGGCTACCGCGCCAAGACGCGCCCCAATTGTCTGCTGACTCAGAAGGGTGATTGGCACTGGCAAAGCACCAGCGTTTAATCGTTGCGCTAACAGTTTTGCTTCGTCCACGGTAAACGTTCCAGTAATAACCGCCTGACCACCGATAATGGCCTGCTGCACTGTTGGCACGCTAATGGGCTGGCCATCAAGAAATATTCCAACAGGCTTACCAATATTACGACCCGTAATTTCCTCAAAAAGTTTTGCCCCCTCGTCGTCAAAGGTTAGCTGTACTTGCGGTTGACTGGTCTGTGGATCAAAGACAACGAGCGCAGTTTTAAGTTGCTTTCCCGATAACGTTGTGTTCTTCCAACCAGCTGATGCGTCCCCGGCTAAATAATCTTGCTCAGTCGGTACGCGAACTAAAATATGACGGAGATGAGCTTCGGTAGCTCCATCTTCGGCCTTTCGCTCATCAATCTTTTCAATAATGTGGTACCCGAAAGCCGTTTTAACCAAACGCTGCGTCACGCCGCCAACCGCTAAAGTATCAAAGGCAGCGTTAGCAAAATCTATGTCTAGTATATCTCGCTTTATGTAGCCCAAATCGCCGCCACTATCTTTCGAGCCTGGATCCTCAGAAACTTCCTTGGCCACAGTCGCAAAATCTTCACCCTTGAGAACTCTAGACAGTGCAGCCGTTGCTCGCTCTTTAGCAATACTGTCACCGGCTACTAGCGCGGCTTTCTGCTCGGGTGTCAGCTCAACCGCCGCTGGCGCTTCATCTTGCTCCTTAAATTCCAGTAGCGGTGTTTCGCCAATCTGGGCGATAGCCTCGTTTACATCGTCCACACCAGCCAACTCTACTAAGACGCGCCAGTTGTCTCCAGAGCGATCAGTTTGTACCAATGGTTCAGCCACACCAAATGCGTTTACCCGGCGTTCAATAACATCCCGTACCCCCTCGAGCGCCGAGGCGCGATCAGCTTCAGGAATTTTTGATGTATCTGCGTCGTAGAGTAGCTGCGTACCACCAACTAAATCTAACCCTAAGTGAAACGGTGTTTCTGTTACAACTGGTAAACGTACTTTGGCAACATCTTTTACAAAGGCAAATGCCTCTGGCATGGAGCGCGTTTCTAATGCTGCCAACTGACTATTTAGTGCCGTTACAGCATCGTTATAGGGCTTTGCATAATTGTACGTACCGGTAACAAGGGTTAATAGCACTATGCCGGCAATTGACCAGCGAATCTTGCCGTGACGTGTCGACCAGCTTAGACGAATGGTCATGAACACCACTTTAAGCCCCTGCACTAACGTAAAAACCGCGAAGCCAATCCACTCCAGTGGTTTAACTAATACGTTCTTTATAGCTTGAAAATTGACCTTGCTCATGCGTTCCTTAAAGAAAATAGCCTATTGGCTAGAGTTGACTTATGGTAGCAAATGCTGGGGCTGACGCAAGAGCTGAAAGAACAGTGCAATCAGCGTACCTACGCCCCATGACACTTCTTAAACTTCTTCCCTGAACCACAGTGACACGGATCATTTCGACCGATTTTCGGTTCGCTAATGAGCGCGCTCGTGTTCGACGAATTACCTTCCCCCATTACTTTTGCTGGCGCAGAAAGCGTTATGTTTCTGTTTGCGAGTAGCGACGCTGGTGCTGACTCAATGGCCACAGTCATCTTATAGATACTGTAGACGACCTGTCGCCTAATGTATTCGAGTAAACCAGTGAACAGCGTATACGCTTCCCTCTTGTATTCAACCAATGGATCGCGCTGTCCATAGCCGCGTAACCCAATACCCTGCCGCAAGTGATCAATGGCTTCCAAATGTTCTATCCATAGGGTGTCGATGGCGCGAAGCAGCAAACCGCGTTCGGCCGACAAGAAAACGTTTGGCTCCTTGGTCGCTTCAATAACTCGTTCACGTACTTGCGCATAGGCTTGGCGAGCATCAACCATAATCGCATCAATGAGCATCGTTCGCTCTTCGGCGGGACTTCCCAAATGCTCAGAGTCTTTCTTAAAATAGGAACGGACGCGTTCTTCTACCGCTCGAGACATGGGGTAGATAGTCCGCAATACTTCGCAAATCTCTTTGCCGTCTGACGAAGTACTACCAACACTGGTGTGGAAGGAGACGACCGTCCCCACTTCGTCCGCCACCATTTCAAGAATGGTTTCAGACAACTCGTCTGTACTGCTTGCTAGGTCCCGCTCAAACTGATCCAGCACTTTACGTCGTTGCCGGTAAATGGTTTCTCGATGTTTGTTGATGACGTCATCGTACTCGACCAAATGCTTACGAATATCAAAATTGTGCCCTTCAACACGATGTTGCGCCGACTCTAACGCTTTCGACACAATGCGATTTTCAATCGGCATTTCGTCCGGTACCCCTAGTCGCTCCATAAGACGCTTAATCCGCTCAGAACTAAAAATTCGCATGAGGTCATCCTCGAGCGACACATAGAACTGTGAACACCCAGGATCGCCTTGCCGACCAGCTCGACCACGCAGCTGGTTGTCAATTCTCCGCGCCTCATGTCGTTCAGTACCAATGACAAAAAGCCCACCACTTTCAACTACTGCCTGGTGCGCTTCTTCCCAGGCAATTTTAGCGGCGGCTGTTTCCACCCCATCAGTCAGTCGCGGAGCTGACCCACCCAAAATAATATCGACACCACGGCCAGCCATGTTTGTGGCCAGCGTCACGGCCCCGGTGCGCCCGGCTTCAGCAATAATTTCAGCTTCTCGTTCGTGATTCTTGGCGTTCAAAATTTGATGAGGAACCCCTGACTCGGTCAACAACTGGCTTAGGTATTCATTTTTTTCAATCGATATTGTACCGACAAGAACCGGTTGCCCTGCCTTATTACGCTCCGCCACCTCCGCCACCACAGCCGCAAATTTTGCTGCCTCAGTACGATATATTCGGTCAGCCAAATCTTTACGAATCATTGGCCGGTGCGTTGGTATGACGACGACATCAAGTCCGTAAATCTTACTAAACTCTTCGGCTTCAGTTGCCGCCGTACCGGTCATACCGGCCAATTTGTTATACAAGCGGAAGTAGTTTTGCAGGGTAACCGTGGCGAGCGTCTTACTTTCACGCTGTATGGTCAAACCTTCTTTCGCTTCAATGGCTTGGTGTAACCCTTCCGAATAGCGCCGACCGTACATCATGCGACCAGTAAACTCATCAACAATGATGACTTCCCCATCTTTCACAACATAATCACGGTCCAGTTTATATAACCGTTCAGCTCTGAGTGCCTGCTCTATGTGGTGCACCGTTTCGAGTCCGGCCGTTGTATATAAATTCTCAACACCAAGGAGCTGCTCTAATTTCGTAATACCAACCTCCGTTAATGTCGCCGCCCGCATTTTCTCGTCGACGTTGTCGTCTACTTCTGGCACAAGCCGCCGAATGAGATCAGCGAATTGATGGTAACGACTGGTCGATTCTTCCGCTGGAGCAGAAATAATGAGCGGCGTTCGTGCTTCGTCAACCAAGATGCTGTCAACCTCGTCTACGATGGCATAGTTAAGTTCACGCTGCACGCGCTCGCTGTTATTCATCACCATGTTGTCACGCAGGTAGTCAAAGCCGAATTCGTTGTTTGTGCCGTACGTGATATCGCACGCATACGCCTGGGCGCGCGTCACCGGAACTAAACTTCGACTAGCTTCGTCGTAGCGAAACGCGGCATCATGCTGGATACTACCGACAGTAATTCCGAGCGACGAAAAAACCGCCCCCATCCATTCACACTGAAATTTTGCTAGATAATCGTTAACCGTGATGAGGTGCGCACCAGTACCGGGTAATGCATTTAAATAAAGTGGCGCTGTGGCGGTCAATGTCTTTCCTTCACCAGTTCGCATTTCGGCAATGCCGGTGCGATGCAGTACGACGCCTCCCATAAGCTGGGCGTCAAAGTGACGCTGCCCCAAGGTCCTCTTAGCCGCTTCACGAACAGCGGCGTACGCATCAGGCAGCAGCGCATCAAGCAATTCGCCTTTCGCAAGTCGATCACGCAGCGCACGCGTTACTGAACGCAAGGCAGCATCATCTTTGGCCTGGTACACCGGCTCTAAACCAGTAATGACCGCAACTGTCGCCCGCACTTCTTTTAATGCGCGCGCGTTTGGGTCGCCGAAAATACGAGTAAGAACGCTCACCGTCGTTTACTTTATTGCAATGCGGGCCGGTCGGTGATCGCGATCTAGCTGTTTTTTGTGCGCCTTACTAAGGTCACGCTTTAACTCAGTGCGCAAACTGTCAATGGCAGCGTACAGATCAGCAGCCGTTTCTTCGGCCCGAAACACATGCCCGGGCACAGTGACGTTCGCTTCCGCAGAAAATAAACCATCCCCTTTGTGGTGGTGTGTGGAGGTAAGACCGAGGTCAAGTCGAATTTGTTGAATGCCTGGGTAGTATTTATCAAGGTCGCCAATCTTCTCTTCTGCGTAACTACGGATTGCGTCAGTGATGGCAATGCCACTACCTTTATACGTTATATTCATTGAACTATACTAGCATTTTCACACCCTTCAAGCAAGATTTCCCAGTGGGTCTTCAGAAAATCCAAGCCGCTGTGGTTCGGGCTCTAACCAAACAGCAAACTGATTCTGTACCGACCGCTGAATTTCGCGCGCAAAATGAACAACAGCCGCCGAGTTCGCACCACCGTAGTTAACAATTGCCAACGTGTGGAGTGGTGAAATGCCAACCGCCCCAATTTTTTTTCCTTTATGAAAACCGCTTTTTTCAACAAGCCACGCGGCGGAAAGTTTAATGCTGCCATTTTCATTTTTCCAGTGCGGGACGTCTGTGTACCGAACCTGCAATGCGGCAAACGCTTCAACCGTGATACTTGGGTTCACAAAAAATGAACCAACGCTTTGCAAACTATTCTTGTGTCCAATCAACATTCCTTTTGACTCCCGAATACTGAGAACGGCCGCTCGAATTTCGGCTGCGCTGCCAGTACCGGCGCGAGCAAGAACTTCAGGGTGGCGTGGTGTCTCGGGTGCACCAATCGATAAACGAAAGGTGACGCCAAGAACCATATACTGCGTACGCCACACTGTTTTAAAGGCACTTGTTCGGTATCCAAAGGCGCAGTTTGCCTGTGGTACTACAGTAATGCGACCAGTGCGTACATCGAGTGCACGAACCGATGCAATGGCCGCGCCCACTTCTTGTCCATAGGCACCAATATTTTGTACTGGTGCCGCACCAACACTACCGGGAATACCGCTCAAACACTCAATGCCGACGCCACCACGCGCTAAACTTCTCACCACGACGTCATCCCAAACAACAGCTGCCCCAGCCACAATTTCAAGCTGCCCGCTCTTTACCTCATCGGTTAAAGTGGCGTCCGTATACTGAAGCACCAAACCAGGGATACCTGCGTCATTGATGAGCACGTTACTGCTTGAGCCAAGAATGGTTATTGGAATGCCGTGCTGCGAAGCCACCATAACGAGCGTGCCAAGCGCCGACTCGTTGTCTGTGGCGCAGTACACTTCGGCCACTCCCCCCACCTTAAGCGTTGTAAGTGGCGCCAGCGGTACGTGCTGCTCAAGCCGAGCGTCTACTGCTCGTTGTGAGAGTATTTCCCAAGCACTTTTCTGTTCGCCGCGCGACGAAAAATAAGTATTCATATACGTTACTTCTGATGCAGTAAACGGCGCCCAACCTGCCAGACGTCTCCAGCACCAGCGGTTACGACCACGCTATGCATCGGCGTGGCGGCCACGAGTGCCACAGCGGCAGCGAAATCAGCCGCCATCTTCGCTTTGTCGCTAGCAATAACGTTAATAGCCGCCACTAAATCTTCGCTGGTAACTGTACCTGCCCCTTCCCGAGCTGAGGTGTAAATAGGCAGCACAACAACAACGTCTGCAGCGGCGAGCGCAACAGCAAATGCTGGTAATAACTCCGCTGTCCGAGAGGCCGTGTGTGGCTGGAAGACGAGCACCAACGGCGAACCGCTATACGCTGCTCGGAGCGCCTTTATAAGTGCCGCAATCTCAGTTGGATGATGTGCATAATCATCAATCACAATCTTATCCTCCGCCTCGCCAATGTACTCCATGCGTCGAGCCGTCCCTCTGAATGAACGAAAGGCCTGCGCCGCAACGTCACTGGTCACCCCAAGATTTTCAGTTATGGCCAGTGCGGCAATTGCGTTTCTTGCATACTGTTCTCCGGCATAGGGAATGGTGAAAGTTCCAAAAACTTCCTCGCCGCGCAGTACGGTAAAGGTCGTGCCACTTTTGCTGACGGCTACAGCAGTGAGTCGCCACTGACACGCCGTTGACGCGCCAAACCGAACAACCCGCGCCGAAGTAGCGGCACCAAGCGCCGCACTTTGCGGATCTTCATCCCACAGTGCCAACAGCCCGTCATCGGGTAAACGAGCCACAAAATCAACAAATACCTTTGTATAATCAGCTTCGCTAGGAAAAAAGTCAGGATGATCGTAATCAACATTAGTTACAACAATGCGACTCGGCTGATAAAACTGAAATTTATTTTGATACTCGTCGGCCTCATACACAAACACGTCATTACTACCGATGCGAGCATTTGATCCCCAGTCGCTTACCGGTGCACCGACAACTGCCGATGGATTTTTACCAGCCACCTCAAGTAGTCGCGCCACCAAAGTCGTTGTGGTCGTTTTACCGTGTGAACCGGCAACGGCAATACTCGTTGTAGCAAATGACGACAGCAAACCGAGGACTTCTGGATAGCTCCACTGTGGAATGCCACGCTTCGAAGCCGCGATTCGTTCGATATGCGTTGCAGCGTATGCCGTCGAGTACACCACGGCTTCAATATCGTCCGTTATATGTGCTGCTGAAAAGACGTCAGCAACGTCAATGTTCAATCTGCTAAGCACCACATCAGTTGGAAATTCCTCAGCGACGTCGCTACCCGTTACCGTGTAGCCTTGCTGCACAAGAAACTGAGCAATCGCCGTCATGCCCACGCCCTTAATGCCAATGCAGTGCACTCGTGCTGGGGGGTCCGGAAAAAGGTGCGATATGTTCATACCGTCATAACAATGTCGAGTAACGCATTTGTTCCGTTCGGAATGAGTTGCGCTAGTCGATTCGCCATGGCCGTGGCGGCCATTTTATCTTCAAGGGTACGTCTTACGAGGCGTACGAACGATTCAGCGGTTACGGTTGCCTCATCAACCACAATGCCTGCTTCGGCTTCCTGAATAACCTGTGCATTGGCCTCCTGCTGTGTACCGGGTAACGGTATAACAATTGCCGGCTTATGACTGGCAGCTAAGTCACTCAGCGTCGCCATACCGGCACGAGTTACCACCACATCAGCCGCCGCCAAGAGGTCATGGTGTTCGACGGCCAGTTCTATAGTGATGTACCGCGGATTTGTAGTGTTGCCAATACGCTTTCCGGAACCTGTCAAATGTATAACCACGGCATGCTCTAAAAGTTTCGGCAGTGCCGAAGCAACAAGCGTATTAATAGCCACTGAACCAGTGCCGCCGCCAGTGACATAAATAACCGGTAGACCGACCAACGTCGGGTGCGCTTCAAAAAATCGCGAACGACTGCCCCTTAAAATCGACGGCCGACTGGGGTTACCAATAGTTTCGGCGCCAGGTCTATCCCAAACAGTCGTTCGACGGTTAACGACCGGCCGCATTAACCGGTTCGCCAACCCATCAATTATGTCTTGCTCGTGCAGTACCACTGGAATGCGTAGTGTCCAGGCGGCCCAAGCCACCGGAACACTCGTATACGCTCCCGTTGAAACAACAACGTCCGGACGTAAACGGAGCACTAAAAGTACTGACTGCCCGAAGGCAAAAAATAAAAGAAACGGGCTAAAAAAATTTCTCCAATCAAAGTACCGACGCCACTTGGCGGTAACAATGGCGTGGTATGGCAACGTATATGAGTGAACAAGCACCACTTCCGGCCCGCGCCGCGTGCCGACCCAGGTGAATCGCACTGGCAAAGACTGTTCACGAGCCGCCTCAACAAGTGCCAAGAGTGGCGTAACCGACCCAAGGGTGCCGCCACCAGTGAGAAAAATGTGACGCATACAACTAGCGAGCTGACTGCCGAGAGACACTCATTAATATTCCAATGCCCGTTAACATAGTCATGAGCGCGGTTCCGCCATAACTAATGAACGGCAGCGGCAGACCGGTGAGTGGAAATAGAGCGACCATTGCGCCAACATTTACCATCATTTGTACAAAAAGCCAAATACCAATACCCGCCACGAGTAACCGACCGAAGGTATCCGGTGCCCGCTCAGCGATACGCAATATGCGTAAAAATATGTAGCCATAGAGCATAATGAGCGCAACGGTAAAAACGAAGCCAAGCTCTTCGCCGATGACAGCGAAAATTGAATCACCGCTCACCTCAGGCAAATACTGAAACTTTGCTCGGGAATGTCCGTAGCCCCTTCCCCAAAACCCACCCGAGCCAATGGCGAGGAGCGCTTGGTTAATATGGTAGCCATCGCCCAGTGGGTCACGCTCAGGATGTAAAAAAGTTAACAATCGTTCCATTCGGTACGGCGCAACAGCAATTAGCCCTGCCAGACCAGTGGCGGACAGTACACCAATAATGCCAATATCGCGGTATGGAGCATTTGCCAAAAAGTACATACCAACCGCAACGCCGCCGATAGTAATAGCGGTTCCCAAATCTGGTTGCGCCACAATAAGCAAAAAAACACCGCCGATAATTGCCAGAAACGGCATCAAACCAGTGCGATAGTCTTTGATTGTTCGACCTCTACTGTCCAGCCAGACACTCAAATATATAATGAGTGCCAATTTCATTATTTCACTGGGCTGAAAATTATACCCAGCAACTGACAACCAACGACGAGCACCATTGTACTCTTGGCCAATTCCCGGTATGAGCACGAGAACAAGTAACGACAGGGCAAATATAAACAACGGCAACGCCAATCGCTTCAATAAACGGTAATCAATTCTCGCAACTATTGAAAAAAATAGTAACCCAGGTAGTACGCCGAATAGTAACTGCCGCTTTAAGAAATAACTGGCGTCGCCATACCGCGCAACACCGACCGCCGAACTGGCCGATGAAAGCATAATGAGACCGAATAAAAGCAGTACACCGAGCGCCGCCAGCAATCGATAGTCTGGTTTTTTTATGGTTACCTCACGCATGATTACAGCGGTACGCGATCAATAAGAAAGAGTGCCAACCCCAGCATCACAGAAACACCGGTCACCAACCACAAACGCATGACAATTTGCGGCTCCGGCCATCCAATAGCTTCAAAGTGATGATGGATGGGAGTGGATAAGAAAATTTTTCTGCCGAATAAGCGCTTCGACAGTAACTGCACAATTACCGACGACGATTCGATAACTAAAACGATGCCAAGTAACGGCAGTAGTAGTGGCGTATCGGTAAGCATGGCCAATATACCGACGACCACACCCAAAGACATGGCCCCAGTGTCGCCCATAAAATATTTCGCCGGATGAATGTTAAACCACAAAAATGCCAGCAGTGCGCCTTCAATCACGGCGATAAATGCCGCGAGATCGTAGCGATCCTGGGCAAAACTAATCACCGCGTACGCCGCCAACACAATAAGTAACACGCCTCCGGCCAAGCCATCTAAACCATCGGTTTCATTTACTGAAAAAGCGGTGGCCACAATGACAAAAAAAGCCAGCAACGCATACCACCAGCCAATAACCACATCCCCATACAATGGAATGTGAACGGAATCCCAACCAAGTTTCCATGCGAACCACCAGGCACCAACCGCGGCGATTACCGCGTAGAGCAGTAAACGGTGTCGAATTGATAATCCCCCACTCACCGCACCTCTGCCCCAAATATTTAGGAGGTCATCCACCAGGCCAACCAGTGCCGCCGCGATAAGCGCACCTAATGGCAACCACGTTTCGGCCCGGGTTAAAAAATTGAGTGTTCCAAAAAGTGCTGGTGAGTAGGCGGCGAGCAGCCAAAAAATTCCCGTAATTGCCGCCGTCGTTACCCATATCAGCATGCCGCCCATGGTGGGTGTTCCCCGCTTATCTTTATGCAGACTAGAAAATACAGGCGTCTCGCCGGAATCGCGAACGTGTTTGCCAAAACGTCGACGGGACAGAAAATCAACCAAAAATGAATTCCACGCCATCGCCAACGCGAACGATAGTACCGCCAAAAGCAGTATGCGAAGGACAGCAAAAAGGGCGACAGTGGACATTACGTAGCGAGGTTAATAGACAAGGTCAGAGAAGCAGACAGGGCGATAATGATAGTAACCGCCACAGTACCGAGCGCCAAGAAGCGAGCCAGACTTTGCTTATGCTGCCAGACGAGCCAAGCCACGGTGGCGTTCATAATAACGAAAATACCGCCCACCAACGGGAGGCGAAGCGCCGTTGCCATGTCACCCAAATAATCGATTCCGAAATACACATTATAATGAAGCGGTACGGCGTCTCCAGCCGGAAGAAAAGCGACAAACGAAATTGCGACGCCGCAGAGCACGAACATCGCAAAACCATATGGGTAGTGTACCCATGGATCGCGGAAAAAGGTGGCCAACGCTGCTGTCGGTAGTAATCGCATACTTTGTAATCACATCCTAGCAACCCCAGCAGGTGTATTCAACTCCACAAAATCTATTGCGAGCGCCAGATACTTCCGAATGACGCAAACAAATGGTAGACTATCAATATGTTCACAGATAAACAGCTCGTGAAAGTGTTGCAAGATTCGCAACTCTTTTCTCCAGCAGATATTCAAAAGTACCAAACAGAGGCAGATGCAAAGCAGCAGCACCTTGAAGCCTACCTGGTAGCGAAACGTCTCGTTTCAGAAGACAGCCTCTACGAGAGCGCGGCCAGTGTCTACAGTGTTCCCTTCCTAAAGCTTGGTGGTAAACCAATTCGTAAAGATGTCCTTTTCCTCGTCCCTGAACCACTCGCAAAACACTACCAAATAATTGCCTTTGAAGCCGACGATAAGACCATTCAGCTCATCACAACAGATCCAGAAAATATACAGGCGGTTGAGTACATCAGAAAAAAAACCGGAAAAGAAGTTACGGTAGCGGTTACCACGCCCGATGAGTGGCAGGAGCTGATGAAGCAATATCACAAAAGTCTTAACGCTGAATTTCGAGACTTGAGTGGTAAACCAGCCGCCACCGTCATTGAAGGCGCCATTGAAGGTGACAAAGACTTAAAGGAGCTCGCTGAAGATTTGCCCGTTATCCGTGTCGTCGACACAATTCTTGAGTACGCGATATTTGAGGGTGCGTCTGATATTCATATCGAGCCCGAAGACCAAGACGTCGCCATTCGCTATAGAGTCGATGGTATTTTAAAAAATGTCATGACCTTGCCAAAGAACGTTCAATCGGGCATCACCGCTCGTATCAAGGTCTTGTCGAATCTAAAGCTAGACGAACACCGCCTACCGCAGGATGGTCGTTTTAAAATTCAAACCGCTGATCATAAAATTGCTTTCCGTGTTTCAATTTTGCCAACCTTTGATGGTGAGAAACTTGTTCTGCGATTACTTGATGAAGGTGGCCAAATCCTCACCTTGCAGCAACTTGGCCTTCAACCAAAAGCGTTTGAGCTTTTGCAAAAAAATATTGCCAAGCCTCACGGCATGATTTTAGTGACCGGTCCAACTGGTTCTGGAAAAACAACCACGCTCTACACCGTACTAAATGTGCTCAATAAGCCAGAGGTAAACATTTCGACTATCGAAGACCCGGTTGAGTACCGAATGGAGCACATTAACCAAAGCCAAGTCAGTCCAAAAATTGGCTTCACCTTCGCGGCTGGACTTCGCGCGTTACTGCGGCAAGATCCGAATGTCATCATGGTTGGTGAAATCCGAGACCAGGAAACAGCCGAAATCGCAGTGAACGCGGCCATGACCGGGCACTTACTATTGTCGACCCTACACACAAACGATGCCGTCACCGCTATCCCCCGCCTCTTTGACATGAACGTTCCTCCTTTTTTGGTTGCCTCAACGACGAACATGATTATGGCGCAGCGACTTGTCCGTAAAATTTGCCAAACCTGTATCTCTAGCTACTCGCTTGATGCAGCCGCCATGAAGCAACTGGAACGACAGTTCGATTTAAAGCTTATCTTACAATCTTTAATTGAATACGGCAGTGTGGCTAAAGGCACTGATTCTTTGGATAAATTACTATTTTACCGAGGTAAAGGCTGCAAACAGTGCAATAATGAAGGCTACCGCGGCCGAATTGGCATCTACGAAGTTTTGGATATTGACAAGGAAATGAACGAAGCGATTCTTCGAAAAGCGGTCCGGGAAGAACTTTTGGAACTCGCCAGAAAAGGCGGCATGTTAAGTATGATGGAAGACGGCTTCTTAAAGGCGCGCGCCGGTATTACGACCGTTGAAGAAGTGCTACGCGTTACGCAAGAATAACAATGGAAATCGCTCAAAAGAAACCAAGTAAAGGAGAGAACGGGCTACCAAGTCCACATTTTTGGCAACGTATTTCCGCTACCGAAAAACTTTTCTTGGTGCAACAAATGAAAATTTTGATTCGCGCGGGTGTTCCTTTAACAAAGACCTTGTCGACCCTCGAAGCGCAATCGGAAAAAAAATATACCAAACAAGTACTGCTCGCCATCAAGTCATCGATTGAGCAAGGAAATACACTGGCCCAAGCACTCACCCCGTTCATGCGAGATTTTGGCGAACTGATGATTAATATGATTGCCGCGGGCGAAGCAAGCGGACGACTCGATGAAGTGCTTGACCAACTCTACACACAAATGAAAAAGGATCACGAGATTCTTTCTAAAGTACGTGGCGCGCTTACCTATCCGGCAATTGTTGTGCTGGCCATGTTCGGTATCGGAACGTTTATGATTGTTTTCATAGTGCCGAAGTTGACCGGTCTCTTTAAAGAAGTTGAGGTGGCACTACCGCTCCCAACGAGAATTCTTATTGCCGTAAGTGATTTTTTGGCGAACCATGGATTTCTCGCCTTCCTTGGACTCGTTGGCATTATCTCAGTCTTCACCTGGACCATTCATCAGCCTGTTGGTAAGCGGCTGTGGCATAGCTTGCTTCTCCGAATGCCGGTTGTCGGTCGCATTATTCGACAAGTGAATATCGCACGGTTTGCCCGTACGGTCAGTTCTTTTTTGAAAACAGATATTCCCATCGTTAAAACACTAGAAACAACAGCGCATGTTTTGGGTAACGTCCACTACCGTGCGGCACTCATTGAGGCATCTGAAAAAATAGCCAAAGGCACCACGTTAACGAAGTCACTCGAACCACATGCCAATCTCTTTAACGCCACCATCTTACAAATGATTAATATCGGCGAGGAGTCTGGCTCACTCGACAGCATATTGGCCGAAGCGGCCGAATTCTACGAGGGCGAGGTTAGTCAGACCATGGAAACGTTACCATCGTTACTAGAACCAATACTCATGTTACTGCTTGGCTTTGGTGTTGGTGGAATGGCGGTGGCTATCATCTTGCCGCTCTACACACTAACCGCGGCGTACTAGCTATGCGTCTACCACACCTAACACTACGCCGGGCGGTACCGCCAGATGCCTTTGGACTGGACATTTCTGACGACTCAGTGAAAGCGCTTCAGCTCCACAGCCACAAGGGTACCTATACGCTCGACTTTGCAGCCATTGGAGAATTACCAAGCGGACTCATTAAGGACGGCGAAATTATAAATGCCGCCGGTTTAGCAACGAGTATTAAGGAACTACTGCATCCATATCAGGATACAATGGTTGGCGCAGCCGTCCTCTCGTTACCTGAAATTAAAACGACCACGCAAACTATTCTCGTCCCGAAACATGAGGGTGCCGTGTTTTCGTCAAGCCTCATTGCGGCACTGCCAGAATTCATTCCAAATAACCTCGAAGAAGTCTACTTTGACGCAATGATTCTGTCCGAAGATGACAATCAGTGGAAAGCATTGGTTGGTGTATCACCTCGAGCCGTCGTCGATAGCTATGTAGCGGTCATGGAAGCAGTGGGTATCACCCCAGCCGCCCTTGATGTTGAACCGGCCGCGACGGTTAATGCGGTTATCTCGCCTGCGCTCAGCACGGGTTGTCATGCCATCGTTAACCTTGGTCGACGCCGTTCGCACCTTATTGTCGTTGACGACGGAAAATTACTATTCACGCTTAACCTACCCATTGCCGGCGAGTTGGTGTCTCAGGAACTCATGAATCAACTTTCAATAACTTTTGCGCAGGCTGAAAAAACAAAACGGCTGTGCGGGCTTGATCCAAAAAAGTGCGAAGGTGCATTGCGACGGGTCTTAGAGGCTATGGTACAAAATCTTATCGTTCGCATTACGGAAGGTGGTAAATACTACCGCGACCATTTCGCCGACAGTAAAGCATTCTCCTCAGTTGTTCTGACAGGCGGCGGGGCCGAACTTGTTGGGCTCACTGACGTACTCGCTGCCGCACTCGCTATTCCAGTAACCCTCAGTGATGTTTGGGCAAATACTCCCCTTTCAGTACGTCCATCGTTAGAGGGAGAGCAACGATTCAGCACAGTAATTGGTCTAGCACGACGAGGAGAACGACTATGATGTTCGTATTAAACCTTATCCCAGAGGGCGTCAAAGAGCGGCTCCGTTTAGAAAAACTGTGGCGTACCTTACGCTCACTACTCCTTATCGCCGCGCTCGGCATACTCTTCGCAGGCATTATTATCCTCACGGCGCGGCTCATACTGCAGCACCAATTTAACCGCATCGTGAACGAAACTACGCTCGTTACCGGTGGCCGACACGCACTTGAGAATTCAATTCGCTCTCTAAATGTTGATTTATCAAAGGCAAATAAAATGCTCCAGTCGGCTTTTGACTGGCCCATCTTCATTGACGATTTCGTTGCTTTACTCCCGAGCGGTGTTACGGTAACGAGTATGACGTTTGTCATTGGTGACGAATCAACTGTTGTCGGTACGGCACGAACTCGTGACGACCTTCTATCGTTCAAACGCGCCCTTGAAGATTCTCCACTCGTGGAGAAGGTTGACCTCCCTATCACTGATCTGCTAGCTCGCGATAACCCCGCATTCACTATGCGTTTTACCATTCGCCATGCAACTCCCAAACGTTAATCTAAGCCGATTTACTCGTCAGCAAATTGTCGCAATTTGTCTTATGGCGGCGTTGGTGCTTGTGCCGCTCGTCATTATTTGGCCAAATGCCATCAACATTAAGGGGACGGCTGATGCAATTTATGCTGAATATACCTTTTTAGAAGACCAGTACCGTCGTGGGCATGATGTGCGCAGAGCTGAACGCGACGTCGTTGAAGCAAAAGAGCACATTGAACGTATTCAAGCGCTATCGCTCGCCTCTGGCGACGAGCTCACTCTCATTACCGAAATTGAAAAAAACGCTGACCTGACCGGTGTGCGGAGCACCCTGCGACTCGACGAGGAAAAAGGGAATACGCTCCCCTTTTCTCTTCAGGTGACGGGTACCTATTATGCTGTGCAGGAGTACCTGGTGGCTCTCCAAAAACTCCCCATGCTCCTTTCCTTCACTCGAGTTTCCCTAACGCCTTCGGTGGCCGAGCGAGGCGCGGCACAAACAACGAACATATCGGCCACGCTCAGTGGCTATGTTCACAAAACTGTTGAATAAGTATGAAATCTCTGCATCTACTGCTCGCCTCAATAATTCGTTATGGTCACATGGTACTCATGCTGCTTCTGGTAGCTGTTTTTGTTGCACTATCTTGGTTTCTTTACCTCTACGTCTACCAGCCACTAACACAAGCCACACTCGTCGCTGAGCTCCAGTCGAGCGTTACGAGGATTTCAATTGACCGCCGACTACTGCGCCAAGTACTTGAAACCTTAGACAAAGAACGTCTAACCACGCTAGAAATTCAGACGAGTCGGAATCCTTTTGTCAGTACACCACTGCCGGCCATTGAAACGCCAGCAGCACCGACCGAACCACCATCCACAACCACAACACCCTGAGGTAGTCTTGACGCAGTGGCTACTTTCTTCTACAATAGCCCAACGTAAGCGCTGTATTATATTTTGGTAACGAACCCCTATGGCCCATAAAAAAGCGGGTGGATCTACCGCCCTAGGCCGAGATTCCCATGGTCAACGTCTTGGTGTTAAAGTAAACCAAGGTGAGTTTGCCACGGCCGGCTCAATTATCGTTCGTCAAAGAGGTACAAAAATTCGACCTGGCACAAACGTGATGCGAGGCAGTGATGACACCCTTTTCGCCAAAGCGGCGGGCGTCGTGCGCTTCACCTCTCGTAAGGTCAAAGCCTACACTGGACGATTGAAGATGGTTAAATTCGTTCACGTCGAGGCCAAAGCATAAAATTTTTCATTAAAAAACATCCCGTGTACACGGGATGTTTTTTATTTGTCTGTTTTGCTTCTTATCGTGCCTTTTTCTTTGGCTTCATCGGTCTCTTTTTCTTTGGGGCTGATTTTACGACGTTCGTTGTTTTCATTCCCTTGTTGGAGCGCTTCTTCGCCGCTTCAATAAACGCCCGGAACAACGGATGTGGTGCATCTAATCGCGAACGAAATTCTGGGTGAAACTGCACACCAACAAAGAACGGATGGTCGGTTAGCTCCATTATTTCTACCAGCAAATTATCTGGTGACGTGCCGGTGAATTGCACACCCTTTTCAATAAACTGTTCACGGTAACTGTTATTGAACTCGTACCGATGACGATGCCGCTCCGAGATAAGCGCTTTTCCGTACGCCTTACGGCTAATAGAGTCCGGCGATAATCGACACGGATACGCACCAAGTCGCATGGTAGCGCCGTAATGTTTTTCTGCGAGCTTAGCTACTTGCTCAGGCATGATGTGAATAATCTCGTGCGCCAATTTTTTACCCCACTCTTCAGAGCCAGCTGACTTTAACGCGCAAACATTCCGAGCAAATTCAATGGCCGCAAGTTGCATGCCGTAGCATAAGCCAAAATACGGTATGCCGTGCTCACGAACGTAACGAATAGCCCGAATTTTTCCTTCAACACCTCGCCCGCCAAAACCACCGGGCACAATGATGCCGTCAAAATTCGCCAGCTCTCGAACACGCCTTGGCTCACGTTCGTACGCCTCGGCATTGAGCCACGTAATTTCTGGTTGGCGTCCGGCTGCCCAGGCCGCGTGACGAACCGCCTCAATAACAGAAATGTACGAATCAGCTAACGTGAAGTCTCCGGTGCCAAAATATTTTCCAACAATGCCAATCTTGACTGGCGTTTTCAAATTATGAACTTTATTAACCAACCGACGCCAGGCATCAAGATCCTTTTTACGCGGCTTAAGTCCTAATTTCTGCAGTAGCTTATCGCTTAAATGCTCACGCTCAAAATTAACCGGGATGTCGTAAATGGAAGCAACGTCCGGCGCCGAAATGGCAGCGGTAGGCGGAATGCCGCAAAACGTAGCCAGTCGTCGCCGACGCGGCTCATCAATGGGGCGTTCGGCCCGACACAATATAAAGTCGGTTTGGAGTCCGGCAGAATTAAGTGAGCGTGCCGCATATTGCGTTGGCTTTGTTTTCATTTCACCAACCGTTTTTGGTATTGGAAGGTAACTGACAAGAACAATGGCAACGTCCAGTGGCACTCGCAGCTTTAGCATCCGAATAGCCTCCAGGAACAAAATATTCTGATATTCCCCTACCGTGCCGCCTATTTCGATGACGACTATATCGGCATGCTGTCGTTTACCAGCCGCTGTTATACGACGCAGTATTTCATTAGGGATATCTGGCACCACTTCCACATCCTCGCCGTCGTACCCAAGGTTACGTTCCCGAGCAATAACGGTCTGATATACCTGACCGGTTGTTATATAATTTTCTCGGGCGCTTGTTTGACCGGTAAACCGCTCGTAATTGCCTAAGTCCTGGTCAGCCTCAATACCATCTTCCCCCACAAAAACCTCACCATGTTCTGTGGGCCGAATAGTACCGGCATCGATATTAATGTACATGTCGCACTTTACCAGGGCGACTTTGTAACCACGACTCTGTAATATTTTTCCTATTGACGCCGTTGAAACACCTTTTCCAACGCTCGACATGACACCACCAACAACAAATATGTACTTCATAGGTATACGTCGGGCTATTATGTAGCAGTTATAAGAATTCGTACTCGGGCCTCTGCGTCAGAAGCACCAATCACGACGTAGTGTGTTCCGACTTGCTTCAACGCATGCGGCAAATGAACAGCGGTTACGGGAATACGTAACTTAGAATACTGTTTCCGAATGCCTTCGACAATGTCTTCCGCGCTCACACCGGCAAATAGCGTACCACTGGCACTAGCTGAACGCGCAAACTGTACGGTTACCTCGTCAAGTCGACGCAAACTGGTTACCAGTGCTTCCTGCGCTTTCACGGCGCTACCTCGACCAGCCATTGACTGCTTAGCCTTAGTGACCGCTGCACCCGAGGCCAGCGCACCCAACTTTCTCGGTAACAAGAAATTTCTGGCATACCCTTCTGCTACATTCACAACAGCGCCGACTGTTCCGACACCTTTTACATCTTGCAGTAACACGATGTTCATACTAGCGGAGGAGTTCTTTTGCTCGCTCTAAGACTAGATCGTCGTCGTCAGCCGCTTGCTCACGAGGCTCCTCGACAACAACATCCGGAGTAATGCCGGCTTTATCAATAAAATGTTTGTTGGGCGTTAGCCACTCCGCCACCGTTACCTTAAGTGCTGAACCATCTCGAAGGGGGCGGTATTCCTGCACTGTTCCCTTGCCAAAGGTGGTAGTACCCACAATGGTGGCAGTACCGGTATCCTGCAGCGCACCAGCCACAATCTCAGAGGCACTAGCGCTACCCGCATTCACTAAAACAATCGTCTTCACGCCAGACAACAGTGGTGTACCACTAGCTTGATGCGCTTTCTCAACCGCACCATTGAATCGCTCAATAACAACCGGACCTCTCGGTACCCAGTAGCTGGCAATGGCAACCGCGCTATCAAGATAACCACCTGGATTGTCTCGCAAATCGAGAATGACACCCTGCGGCGCTTCTTGAAGCAGCCGAGTGACGGTAACGTTAAAATCCGCTGTTGTATCTTCGTTGAAATTTGTTATACGGAAGTACGCGATGTTTTCCTTGCCGTTGGCATCAGCAATCATTTTTCCTTTCACGCTCTCTACTGTTATGGTGTCCCGAACAACTGCCACGGTGATTGGTTCTTTTGCGCCTGCTCGTTCCAATACCAGCGTGACGGTTGTACCCCGTTGTCCACGAATTCGAGATACCGCGTCAACAAGCGACATGCCAGAGGTATCAGTCGTATCAATGGTACGAATAGCATCACCAGACTTTATGCCAGCTAATGCGGCGGGGGTACCGTCGAGCGGAGCAATGATGACAAGTTGTTCATCGCGAATGCCAATTTCAGCACCTATACCGTCAAAACTTCCTGAAATTTCTGCATTGAAATCACTAGCAATCTTAGGGTCCATGAATACTGTGTAGGGATCCCCGGCCCCAGCCACCAAGCCTGAGAGCGCACTGTAGAAAAGCTTCGTATCGGGGAGCGGCCTATTAACGTAGCTATCTTGTAGTGCTTGCCAAACGTCCCAAAACAACCCAAAGTCGACATCCTTACTAATGTACGTCGGTGCGGAAGCATTTTTCCCCGTAACAATCCCGCTACCAAGCGCCGCCTGCGTCCCCCGTTCTTCACCTAATCTATATGCTCCCCACAATATAACGAGGGCAAATAAAACTGGAAGCGCGGTTGTAAAAAACTTCCTTTTCGAGGAAGGTGACGTCCGTTCTGTGTGGGGTGACCGAAGTCCAAAGCCTAACATGTTGAAATTGTACCACACTGCGCGTTCCGTTCAAACCAAATTGCCTTTACCCCCCGTATCTGTTACGATTGCCACAATTTGCTATGAATCACGATCAAATACACATTATCGGCGGGGCTGAACTTCACGGCGAAATACCTGTTCAAGGGGCAAAAAATGCCGCCCTTAAAATAATGGCTGCCGCGCTCCTCTCTGACGAAGTCTGTACCATACCGAACCTACCCGACATCGAAGACGTGCGACGAATGGCCGAACTCATTGCGGCCTTAGGAGCAGACATTAAAACAGACAGCGCGGGAACGCATATTAGTGGTTCCGGAATCAGTTCGACCGTGCTGCCCGCCGACTTAGCGGGCAAACTTCGGGCGTCGATTATGCTGGCTGCGCCACTCTTGGCGCGCTTTGGTGAAGTAACACTACCCTACCCAGGAGGCTGCAACCTCGGCGTGCGTCCGATTGATCTCTTTCTGGAAGGCTTCACCGCCTTAGGGGCCTCTGTTACTGAAGCCGAAAAAGGTTTCAGCATACAGGCGCCGCAAGGTCTTATTGGCGCCAGCATACTCCTACCCAAGGTCAGCGTCATGGCAACGGAATCGCTCATGATTGCGGCCGTACTCGCCAAAGGAACCACCACCATAAAAAACGCGGCTATGGAGCCGGAGATTCCAGCTCTGGCAGAGTATCTCATCAAGAACGGTGCAAAAATTGAAGGCGCTGGTACAAGTACCATCATCATTCATGGGGTGAGCCAGATTGGCGCGAGCGCTTTCACGCTCATCCCCGACCGCATTGAAGCAGGAACATTTGCTATATTGGGCCTCCTCACCAACAGTGAAATTACCGTAACGAACATTGTCCCCGAACACTTAGAAAGCCTTTGGCTCCATTTAAGAAAGGCTGGTGCCACCCTAGATTTTACAAAAAACAGCGTTACTACCAAACGACACCACGGTCTCACCAGCACAAATATTACAACCCACGAATATCCGGGATTCGTGACTGACTTGCAAGCCCCTTACACGGCGCTCATGACCCAAGCCACGGGCATGTCGCTAATTCACGAAACAATTTTCGCCGGACGACTTTTTTATACAGACCTTTTGGCATCAATGGGGGCAAACGTTATCATGTGTGACCCGCACCGCGTCGTCATTCATGGACCAACGCAATTACACGGTCGCTTCTTAACAAGCCCTGATATTCGCGCCGGTATTGCCCTCATTTTGGCCGGTCTGGCCGCTACTGGCACAACCACCATTGATAACGTCTACCAAATAGACCGAGGCTACCATGATATTGTGGGGCGTTTACAAAAACTTGGTGCAAACATTACGCGCGTTTCAAAAGACGCGCTATGACGCACTTTCGTCGGCGGCTTCTCTTCTGGTCATTTTTCACCTCTTTTTTTATTATCGCGCCCGTACTCATTTTTTTTGCCCTTGGGTACCGCTACAGCACGCAAAGAAACGCTATTCTTAAAACTGGCACGCTTATCGCCTCGAGCCTTCCTCGAGACGCCATCGTCAGTATTGATGGTGAACGCGTAAACGGAACAACTCCATTAACGGCTCGTGCCATTACCCCTGGCATCTATACGGTTCGTTTCGAAAAGGACGGCTACCTCCCATGGCAAAAACGGCTTACGGTAGACGCCAACAAAGCAACCTTTGCAGCAGACATTCACCTTTTTCCGGATACAGCCGCCGAAGCGGCCACAGAACCAGCTGAATTCTTGTCACTGGCACCGACGGGTGACCGAGCACTTGGTGTTTGGCTAACGAATGAAAAGGAAGAGCTTCGTTTTTTGGCGCTCGACGTCTTTCCGGTTGCGGCAACGCCCCTCGTTACCCCAGAGTCTCGCATTGCAACTATTGCCTGGCGCAACGACGGTCAAGCGGCACTCCTAACCGACACCAAAGGAAAGTCGTACCTGTTTGACTCCACCTCGCCGCCGCTCCGTTTGCAAGCACTTCCAGCACACAGTGTTGAGTCCCGGCTAACCTGGTCTCCGGATGGCACGATGCTCCTTATTGAACCAAGCAAGGTCAGTGTTTATTCCACCACTGGAAGTGGCCGAGTGCTGACAAGTAGCAATACTCCTTGGCGCATTTCAGACGCCGCCCGCCTGCCAAATGGCGACTTATATAGCATCCTCACCGACGAAACCACGTCAACCCTCACTGTCCAGCACGCCAGTAGTCAAACAACTTCGACGGCGGAACTCGCGGCCACGAATCTTCATTTTCGATTAGCAACAGAAAAGCACATCATGACGAGTGATGCGGCTGGTCAAACAGAGGTTTTTCGAGTTGAAAAAAGTTCGCTTGCGAAACTCACTTCTGTAGCTGCTACTTCTGGTAGCTACAATCCCATCACAACCACCTACCTTTACTCATCAGGTAATGCGATATGGCTCTACTCGCTTCTCGCAGACACCCGTGAATTATTACTACGTACCAGTACCGCAATTTCGGCGATTGCTTTTGTGCCCGATGGCAGTGCCATACTCTATGCTGACGCCGCAGTTCACGCCCTAGAAATGGATGGCCGAGATACCCGAAATGATGTTGTGCTTGTACCAGATTCCGCCAATGCGGCTACGTGCCTCACAACAACAACTGGAAACCGCCTCTACTGCACCGCTAGTGCGGAAACAAAAACTATCCTTTTATCCCGGCCGCTATAAAGGGCTAACAACAGTATCGATTGGTGCAGCAGCAGTTTCGCCTGCTTCAGCCACTGGAACGGAAGGCAAACTAGCGACGCCCACCAACCATCGTTCTGGCCAAGGGCGATAGTAGCTTTTGAATTCCTGCGTTACGATGCGCCCGTCAGCATACGTCACCGTATAGTTAGCTACGGCACTCCCCCCAGGATGCGCTGTCTCTAGTCGTCGCTTTTCTCCAACCGGTATTTTATCGGTTTCAACATAAATTGGCGGACCAGACGGCGTGGTACTGAGTGTCCGCGGTCCATCAACCTTAGCTACCCGACCATCTTTTGTACCGTATAACTCAAAGGTCAAAACATCTCCGTCAACGTACCCTGAAATGAGAATATTTTTACCAGTATCATTCATAAATTTAAAATCTGGGTTTGGCTGGTAAATAGTCGCGTCTAGCCCCGGACCAATGTATACGCCATTCGCGTCCCGTTCATAGTAGCTCACGCGGTACGAATGATTTTGTCGAGCCACAACAGGTAGTCCTGCATTTAAAACCGCCCGAAAAAGAGTGGTAGAAACTTGACACAATCCCCCGCCAAACTCAGGCACCGTTCGGTTTCCTTTGATAACGAGCTCTGGTAGGTAGCCGGTGGTGTTGTCGATTGTGCCAAGCGCCCCAACTGTAGAAAATACTTGACCAGGTTCAATTAGTATTCCTGTTAAGAACCGCGTGCCATTTTTTATATTTTCTCGGCGATTTTTTGGGCTTCCAGCGAAGGTAGTTCCTGCCCGACCAATTAACTCTGCAATACCAAGTTCTGCGGCAGATCCGTGCACCCCTGGGTCTCGAACAACAACCGGAAGGGTTATTTCATTCGTGCTCACTTTCCCACTACGCCGAGCCAGTAGTTCATCTCGAACCAGTGTAATGGTGTTCGTCTCCTCCAACGCACGCCCAGGTCTCGGAGCAGTAAATGAGATTACTTTACCATCCCGCACCACCAACTCAGGATTCGTGGCGGCGGTATTAAGCGCTGCAGCCACTTCTGTTACGTATTCACTCAACGCCCGCTCGTTAATGCTAACTTCAAGGCGGTCATCAACCACTATGGATTCCAAAAAACCAGCTAAACGCTCGGGGGTCAACGTAAACACACGTGCTTCAAAACGAAGCACCAAAGGTTTTGCCACTACCTGTTCTGCACTAGCTTTTGCATCACTAGCGTTCTGAACACTAACTGCTGGTGTGGTCGCGACTCTGGCGAGCGAAATCGGCTCGGCTGACAGAGTGACGGCTGCCCGATAAAGCGCTTTTTCTAAAGCCTCACGCGGCACAACCAGCCCTGGCTTAGTATCGGTCAGCACTGAAACTGTGGCGCCTTGAAAAGCGAGCCGAACATCTCTTCCCGGTTCTTCTTTCCCAACAATGAAGGTGTCTAGCTCCAACGCAAAAACCCGTTCATCAAGTGAAATAGGAAATGGCACAATTGTCTCCCCAAAAAGCGGCCTGGCCCAATCACTCATGCGACTGGCCACATTGCCTCGCCTACCAAGCGACCAGGCTTTCGCTACGGCACTATCCGTATCAAACGTTATACCGAGCTGCTCTGGATAGAGTCGGTATCGTTCACCGTCAATTTGAACAGCAAAACCTTCCTGGTTTAAAGCCTCAACTCGGCTCGTCAATTTTTCCTTGAGTACCCGCTCAGACAATCGACCAACCGGAACGGTGCCTATCGAAGTCTGCGCTTGCACGCGACCGACCGACAAAAGGTATATGCTAGCAGCAGTAACGACAATAACACCAACGAGTACGAGCGCCGCTAGACCAACATGTTTATTTCTACCTATGTCCATTTATGCCAGCGCCACCCGAAGTAATTTAGTTGCTAAGGGAATCGATGATGCCCTGAAGTTGAGAAAGTGGAACAGCTCCATTAACAGGGATTTTTTCATCTTTGGAGACGACCACTGTGAACGGCGTGCCAGTACCACCAGCCGCAATTGCGTCGTCGTAGTCAGCCTGCACAACATCGGCGTTATCACCGCTCTTCAAGCAGCTTTCAAATTTCGCTCGGTTCAACCCAATCTTCTCGGCAATCTCAGGTAATGCCGTCTCAGGGAGTGAATCGTTAGAGTTCGTCTGAGTGAAAACCTCATCTAGGAACTTCCAGAAAGCGTCATTACCACCCTGGTCAGCCGCACACTCTGTCGCAATGGCTTCTCCTCTGGCCTTTTGATGAAGTGAGTCGAGCGGAAAGTGTCGATATACCCAAGCCACCTTATCGCCATTGTCGGCCACAACCTGCTTCACTGTTTCGTGGAATTGCTTACAGAATGGGCATTCCATGTCAGAGTATTCAACCAAAATTATGTCGGCATCAATGTCCCCACGAAGGTGATCAGCCTTTGAAACGTCGCGTATTTCTGCGCTTGCCACTGGTGGCGTTGTGGTGTCAGTAGGCGCAACTTTCTTTGCTTCTTTCGCTAGCGAACCAAACGAACCACCTCGCAGCATAATTACCAAAAGTACGACAAAACCAATGGTACACAACGCCATAACACCGGCAATGGCACCAAACCAAAATTGTGTTTTCGACTCTGGCTGCTGAAAGGGGTTCATCATACGTTTATTTATAAATTGAATAGTTTTAGTATAGCACAATCTCGACAATACTTTCCTAAACCTCAAGGCCGGCTTGCCGTCCCATAAGGGCGTTGGCCCGAAGTAGCGAGCCAAACGTGCCGGCGTCGGTCCACTCACCGGCCACTGTTTCGTACGTCATGGTTCCTGCCGTTACATAATGTGCATTAACATCAGTAATTTCTAGCTCGCCGCGATGTGAGGGCTGCAGGGTTTCAATAATCGAAAAAACATCCGCATCATAAAAATACAATCCCGTTACCGCTAAATTGCTTTTTGGTTGCTTCGGCTTCTCTACTATCGAGATTATTTTACCATCCTCTACTTCTGCCACACCAAACCGTTCGGCGTCTGGTACCGCCTTCACAAGTACTTTTGCTCCCTGCGGCTGCACTCGAAAATCGTCCGCCGCCTTTCTGACCTGTTCTAAATCGGTAAATATATTATCACCCAATATCACGATAACTCGCTCACCACTGGCAAAATTACGTGCCAACCCCAGTGCCTGCGCAATGCCGCCGGCCTCATCTTGCACCTCGTACGAGAGACGAACGCCAAAATCTTTACCCGAACCAAGCAGGTTTAAAAAATGTCCCGCATGCTCTCGACCCGAAACAATTAATATATCTTCCACCCCACACGCCAGTAACGTTTGCAGCGGATAGTAAATCATTGGCTTGTCATAAATTGGCAGCAGGTGCTTGTTGGTCACCCGTGTCAAAGGAAAAAGCCGACTGCCAGTGCCACCGGCCAGAATGACGCCACGTAATGTATTATTCATAGTTTTAAATAATAGCACGCTCTCGGTTAGACATATACTCACGCACCGCATCCCGCCATGGGCGCAGTGCCGCTACTTTGGTCGTTCCCAGAACGGAGTATTTTGGTCGTGGCGCTGGGCGAGTTGGGAGAGAAGTAATTTTGACGAGGTCAATATGAATGCGACTGGTGTCGGTACTGTCTAGGGTATACCGCCGAGAAGCGGTAATGACCTCAGCCGCATACTGATACCAGCTTGCTTCGCCGCTATTTGTTCGGTGGTACATAC
>JBAYUF010000009.1 GCA_041675205.1 Patescibacteria group bacterium
GATGTGCCGACATTGGCACTCATACCACTCACCTGTTTTTTTGGAGATAGTCCGTCCCATTTTGCCCGTTGGAGCAAACAAGACAACTTTCTTGCAGCTGCGACAATAGGTCTGGTAGAACTTGACGCTTTTCATGGGTTACCTCCTCGCGCCTTCCACTTGTTGCTGGGTGAAAGGAGTGAAGAGGCAACGGAACTATTATACACCGGGATGATCCAGCTTGATCCAAGTTTTAATGTTTAAAGGCGGTTTGCTACCTTCTATCTCATTGCAATCGATCCTGTAGTTGTAGTAGGCAAACATTTGTTCTTGGTTATAGTTAAACCGGGTGAAGTCAACGATGTCATTCATGTCAAAAAAGTAATCGTTTACGCATAACACACCACCAATATCATTGCCGGCCCAATAATATGTTGTGCCTATACCGAAAAAAAACTGAACAAAGTGCCATGCAAGACTTTCTGTTGCACTAGACCACCTATTCAAAACATTGCTTCTCTCAAGCATTGCATTGGCGGTTAATGGTTTACTGCAGTTCATTTCTCCGCACCAGGGCGTGCGCTTGCTTGGATCACACCAACACATATCATTTATTGGTTATAGGTTTTTAAAAAAACTTCGTTCGTTCTTCCTCAATCCAATTGGCGAGCGCATTAAGCACCTCCTGTTTTCTCAAATCTGACAAGGTGTGGTAAGCAGGGAATATCTGAAACACTTTAACTGGCGCCTCAATAACTTCATCAACAAGTGGCATAGTATTATTTTAAAAGATGATTATATCTGCTTGCGTGCGCGATCGCTTGGTTCAGATCCTTCACGAGCTCCTTTGCATCGCGTAGGTCGCCGATCGCATATCCGTCCGACTTGTCTCTATCGGTTATTTTAAATCCGATCGCTGGCGCTCCGTTGCCACTATCTTCGCCGAGCCATATTTTAACGATGCCGAAGTTGCGATCTATCTTGCGCTTCAAGTCTGCGTGGTATTCTGGGTTCATAGTTATTTTAAAAGATCAGGGTTTTCATAGATGTTGCCGATTACTTGTAAATCTGGCCTATAACTAAAGCCACCTTCCACTTCAAAACCTATGCGTAGGAAGACAAACGATCCTTTATCAAAAACGCAGTGCCAAACTACAGAATCTTTTTCGCCAGGTCTAATTTGAAGCAGGTCATTCTCATAAATCTCATTGCCGTTTTTATCGAATAGGCCAGTGAATTGCATAATCGTTGCGCCGTCGGTCTCATCGGGCATTTGCACCCACAACTTACTTTCGCCAAAACTAAACATTTCTAATAGTTTTACCAGCCACATTTTTTTGCCGTCCCACGCGCGGAATTTTATTTCTCTCATACTTTTTCTAAATCAGTTGACTTACAATTCGGACAAACCGCATCCATGTAATGCCCGACATACTCAAACTTTGTCATGCACTCACGGCATCTAGCCTCTGGCTCTTTTATCTCAACTGGATAACCCTGGCAGCTTGCCCTATGCCGTGGGCCATTTGAACCGCAGCATGGCTTTGTACCAAACTTTGAATCTTTTGCAGCAGCGACGTGCGCAGCTATGTTGTTCAACGTCTTATTCGTTGCATTAATAGGATCGCATGGGACGACCCGAGGATCGCCGTCAGTCCGAATGATTATTGGGAATGAACCGCCGCTATTCGGTATACCTACACCGGCGCGCTCACTCTCTTTGAATTTGTCGACTACAGCAAGTTGCTCAAGCGCCTCTGTATAAAAATACATCACGTGCCGAACTGGATCACCGGACACGCCGCTGCCCTCCCGCACAGTGATCATGATTGTTTTTGAAAGACCGACAATGTTGCTCATAGGAGTTGAAGTTGTGAATCATCACGCTCCTGATATGGCCCGTGAAGAATTTTGTAAATGGACGAGACGGATCTGAACCCGAGAAGGCGCTGAACTTCGCGCGCTTTGAAACCTGCGCCGTTGCACAAAGAATAGGCCGCCCGCTTTCGCAGCACGACCATATCCCTGCGACGTTTCGGCGTAGAAAGAACTGAGGACATATTTATTCCACGAGCTGCCAATCATCTGCAAAGATATCAAGGTTCGACGGATGCCACGGCGTACGTTCATTACCAACCTGCATGTAGAGGTAGGGGTTTGTGTTCGCTGAATTTTCATCAGGAAACTGTACGGCCACGTACATTGCAAGGTCAAGTTTGCGACCATTCCAGCCTGCGCGGGTTAATTTTTCTCCTGACATTAACATTGTAAGTGCTACTGAAAATATTAAGTATGGTGACATATTATTTTTTTACTGATGATTTAACGATTGTGAATTGCCAGCGATTTGATTTCGGCTGCGCGCGGCGTAGCGCTTTCTGTTGCGTAGTAGTCATGCCACGCATTGCATGGCGAATATCTTCGAGCTTTTCAAGTAGTGCCTTCTTTGTTTTGGTGATTTTTTTTACTTTATGCGTCACTTGAGGAACGACCATAGGATTTTATCGGCCAAAATTTAAGATGCAGTACAGTCCCGAATGGCCAACGCGGAGACAGTCTTCATAATTATAGAATGCTACCCATACCCCAAATAAGATCAGCGCTATAAATGCCAAGGAGAATGCTGCCACTTTGAGTTTTTCTAACATAGTTTTTTTGCGAGTTCGCCACACCATAGCCCTGCCTCCTGCAAGCGTGTGGACACAAAGTTGATTTCCCGTTGTGCAAGCATCACAGCGCCGGTCATGTTGTCCGGTACTCCGCCCTGTACGCCCATGGTAATGCGAAACTCATTAATCTCTTCTGTGAGCTGTTTAATCCGATCCTGTAGGTCGAGTGCGTGTTGTGATGTCATAGTCCTGCTTCTGGTGTTACAGCTGCCGGAACAGCGGCGAGCTTTTCTTTAATCTTTGCTTTGAGCTCTTCGTAGAGTGCGATGAGTGTCGGGTCAATAAATTTCATTTGCTCCTCTGGAATGTCCACGAGCTTGATCGCGCAGTAAATGAGAAAACGCTCCTGGTTGCTTCCGTCGAGAAAGGTGACTGCACCATAACCTGCGCCAAACATGTCCCGCTGCTTTTCGATAATGTAGTCCGGGTGGTATTCCCCTGGTTCTTGGTCGGTCATGAGTACGAGGAACGCAATGGCGGCTGCACGCTCGGGGGTAAGTTCAAATGCTGGCTCCATATTATTTGTTTTTTAAACATGCTTTGCATTTTCCGCATCCTTTTCTTCCGACTTTCTCTTCTACAACATCAGCAATACGGAATGCAGCTTCTTGTAATTCTTCAAGCGAATCGTCGGAATCAATGTTGTTTGCACCAAATACACGACGGTCTGCTTCTGGTCGAGCGATGAGCACAAAAAATTCTTCCCCTTCCTCAACTTCGTCAAGAATTTTGCGTGCAGCTTCGACGATACTCTTGTTCGATCCCTCTCTCATTTCATCGTCTACTAGATCAACTGGTTTTGATTTGCCGAAAAACATACGTGGTAAATTTCATTAGTGACTTATGGTAACATTATAACATGTTACTATATCCACAGAATAGCCGAGTTATGCCCCGACTTATCCACAGCCCTACTTCTTTTTCTTTGCCGCTCTACTTGCTGCGAGCAGATAATCCGAGCGCAACATTTTCTTGGTCTCTTCGATTTCAGCGCTCAACTCCTCGTCGGATGCACTGCGAATATCGTCAATCACCTGTTCAATACGTTCCGGCGCGTACAGGCCACGGATCTTGTAGGCCTTGTCGAGTGCGTCGAGACGGACGCGATCATTGCCTATGATGAATGATGCACGCTTCACTAACAAGAAAGGTCCGAGCATGACGGTACCGAGCGCAACCATTTGGCCGCCGATTGCGGTTACAGATGCCTCGATCGCGTCGTCGTCGGCTGATTCTGGAAAGTCGTGATTCACGATCTCTGAACTAAAAACGATCTTGCTATGTGTTTCAGCAAGGTATCCGTCGTTTAGGTGGTGGGTAACAGCTTCCTTCCACGCCTTTTTGTCGGTGGTGAGCTTTGGAGTATTCGCCTGCCATTTATTGATTCCTGCCATGCGCAAGGCTTTGCCTACACTAGGGGCTCCCGGCTGTTCCGCTTGCTTTGCAAAATAATATGCCGCCTTCTCCTCTTTCGGAGTAAGTGGTTTATCTTCAAGCGGAATCTTCAATTTATTTTTGGTTGAGCGAGGGAGCCCCATAGTATTTATTCTTTGCTAGCGCTTTCGGATATGAATCCGGTGCCGACTAGGTTTTTATAACGTTCGGCGATGATGAGCGCGAGAATACAATTTGCAGTGATAAGCATGAATCCGATGAGTGTCGCGTTGTCTGCTTCACCGTCTGTCATGAGAGAAAACAGTCCAAAAGTTACAAGAACAAGGAGCGTCCACGATAAGCCTTTGAGCCATTTTAATACCGTCATACTATTTACGTTTTGCCTTTGCCTTAGCCACTGGTTTCTTAGCTACTGCCTTTTTTACTACTTTCTTTGATGTTGCCATACAATTATTTTTTAGATGATTTAGCTGCGGGTTTTTTTGGGACAGTATTTTTTTTAGTTGCTTTTTCGGTGAGTCCTGGCTCTGCGTCTGCTTCAACGAGGTTGTTCTCTTCATCAATACTGCATCGTTCCTGATCGTAGCCGTAAGTCTTTGCGACTTTCGCATACACACCATTAAGGAGTGACTGCGCTCCGGCGCGGTTGTTCTGCGCAATGATGAGTGCCTTCACTGATTCATCAACATGCGCGCGACACAATGCGATTTCTTTTACCTCTGACGTTTTTAATTCGGTTTTTCTCATACGAGTAATTATTTTTTACAGTAACATTGTAACACTTTTATTCCACAATGCGAATGGTTGTTTTCTCCTCCATGATCTTTTTGACCTTCACGACCTCCACCCTGTAGGTCTTAAGATGTTTCGCATCGTCGTCGGCGATCACACCGGCGCCCCGCTGATTTCCGTATATCTTGACCTTCAACGCATCGACCAGCGCCTTCGCAGCGGAGTACGCGTTATCCACATCGTACGGCCGCGTCTGATAGAACGTCACAAATATTTCCGGGAACAACAAGGGAAGTTTGCCCAATTTCGGGCGTACAGCCAGCACCTCCATGTATATAAGTGCTTGCCATGCGCGTTTCCACCGGCGCTGCTCCTGCCAATGTAGGCGGCCGAACTGATTTACCCCGTGTGGGATACGTCGGCAAGAGGAGCGCGAGATGCAAACCTGTCTGTTCAATGTAATGGTGACGTCAACGCCGGCGCCAGGTGAACCATTCGTTTTTGTCGGGATAGACTTCATAGCAAACTTTGAAAATGCGTGATGCGATCATGAGCCCCGCGAGGGTGAGCGCCCATAGCACCCACCGCGCAAGATTTTTTAAATATGCTGTCCTCATGTCGATCGTCATGTTTTGTGTGATGTTGAAGTCATCCATAGTGAGTAAAGTATACGGTCACAAGTACCCCGAGCGCAAAGCCTATGCTGTAAAAGATCAACCGCGTCAGTTTCATACGTCTTGTGGCTCTTCGTTTTTGGTGTAGTGCAACTCCATTCCGGCATTTAATATGTCTGCCACGCGCTGATCGTTTGCCTTTCCGCTAGAGCGGTCCTGTACCGCCTTGTCCATAATCTCCCATGAAAGCTCAAACAATTTTTTTTCTAATGAGATTTTTTTAAGATCTGTCCATGGGTGGCTAAAATACTTTAGGTAGTTATTCTGGTCGATCAGCTTAAATGCCTCGCTGTTAAACTTTGTCGCATATTCCGTACCGCACTGCTTTTCGATTGTTTTTGCTCGCTCCTGCGCGAGCCAGCAGTCTGACGTTACAACTTGGAGCAAACATTTTTTCCACACCATGAGCGCGCACAGGTAACCGAACAGAAAGAAGATGGCTATCTGTGAAATTAACAAAATGATCATGAGCATAGGTGCAATTAAAATGGTTTATTGTCTGAATAAGTTGGGTCGAACTCTGGCGCCTTTACACGTGACGCTTCGATTCCTGCGCGCATTTTCTCTGCTGCTTCGCTAGGGGTATCTTTTCTCCAATACTTCTTTTGTGCTTCTAGCGGATCAACTGGGGTTTCTGCTGTGATTGGTGTGGTGACGGGCTCCTGCATGGATTCAAGGTCTTCTATTGTGATCGGTTTTTGACCTTCCTCCAAAACAATCTCTCCTTCGTGGATCGCTTCCTCTTCCGGCATTTCCTGTGCGGCTGCCATGTAATCGTCAATGGACTGAATCAGCTTCTTTCGTTCGTCTTCGGTAATGTCGCCGCGGCCGATGATATTATCCTTAACGCCCTGCATTCGCTCCTTGCTTGCTTTCTCGCTGATCACGACCTCGATGCGTGCCTTGACCTTGCTGTAGGCTGCCGACGGGGTAGCTGCGCGTGGCTGCGGCGCTGCTTTTTGTTCCCACTGCTCACTTTCATCGTAGGTACCGGCGAACATGTTTTGAAAACACATCCGAAGTACCTGCGCTTCTGCCACCTTTTTAATCATGGTTGCTGGCTTGTCCTTCCAAACGCTCTGGTTTGTGTTGTATTCCTTGAGCTCGACGAATCCGAACATTGCCACGGACGAGCTGCGTCGCTTCGCTGAACAGTATGCCCCGAGTAATGCACCACGGTTGGAGAGCTTGTATGAATGCTTGATGATGCCGTCCTGTATCTGGAACTCATCGTTTGCGTACACGGCGTCAACAAGGTGATAATCGTACTCTGGGTTTTTCTGCGCTGCCTTACGATACCCGTCACGGCCTACAAATATTTGAGCTGCCTTGCCGCCATATTTTACAGCCCATACTTCGCGCGTGAATGGGTTTAATCCGGTTGCAATTCCGATCCCCACGAAAATATCAAACTCCGTTTCTGAAAGGTCTGCGCCGTAAATTTTTCTAATCTCTTTCTTTTTCTCTTCGTTTTGCCAAAGTGAAATGTCTGATTCTGCAACTTGTGGTAATGTCTCGCTCATAAAATTGTTTAATTCGCTGGGACGAGGAACGCCCCGTTGAACTTTTGAATTAAATTGATGCGGCGCTCATAGCAGTATGCGAACGCTTCATCGAATGTGTCGAACTGGATCCAATCGTCCATATGAACTTTGCCTTTGTGATCGTCCATAGTGTTGTGGTAAGTGGCCGATGAATAAAACCGTGGTTATCCTTTTTTGCTGTCTACATACTTTTGCATTTTAGCGCGGTTCTGCGCAATGAATTTGTTAAAGAGCTTGTTGATACTGACCTTCGAGAGCAAGCTGTACATCTGAATGAGGTCTTGGTCTTCCTGTGTGATCCGAACGTGGATCATCGGCTTTTCTGATTCTAACATAGTTTGTTATAGTAACATAGTAACATGTTACTATAATGTTATCCACATGTCAAGGAAACTGTTCGTCGATCATGACATCGTCCATAGAATCCGCGAGCGCACCAACTAAAATGCCGGCCGCAGAAAATGCGCCGGCGAGCTGTGGCAGTCTTGTTGCGAATATAACGGCGATCCTTTCGAGTGATGCTGCAATTTCTAAAATCTCCGTGACCATTTCATCTTTTTTGGATAGCTTAGCCGGGCGCTTTTTTTTCGGCGGTGGCGGCAGTTTGAACTCAAATGGTTTAAATACGTCCCCGACGCCCATATTATTGCTCCAGTTGATACTCGCGCAGCTTAATTAAATTCTCCGGCAGCTCGTCTTTGTTGTTCGAGTAATGCACAAGCCCGAGCAGGATTGATTCCAAGTTCATCATGAAGTGCTCGCCGTTGAAACAGAAGATCATGTTTGGTTCCTTAATAATGAAATATGCAAACACGAGCGCTCCGTCGGAATAGATGCCGAAAATCTTTACGTTCGTGTCCGGCTCCCAGTTATCACGCTCCGCGTCTAGTGGGCCTTGTAGTTGTGCAGGTAGTCCTTTGATCATATAGTATCATTGTATCACTTCCGCGTCCGGCTTGTCACTGATCTTTGGCTCCGGGATGTTCAGACTGCCCGGCACTCTGTATTGCAGACGCTCCGCGTTCTCGCGCATAATTCTTTTGGCAACTTTGTTGATGTATTGTTGTGGAGTCATAGGTCTTTAATGTTTCAAATGTTTTTTGACTAACGATTATTCCGTCCGATAATTTAAACATTCTATGAAATGTTTTTGCGCGAAAGTTGCTCGATCGTTTCGCCCACTTCTTTTGGATCCTGCGCTTCTTTGTTTTTGGGAAAAGATATTGTACTGACTTTTCATAAACGCAAGCAGTGTCGTCTATAAAAACTCTAATTCCATCGATCATAAGATCATTTGTCATAAATATGCTTTATGTGTGACTCATTCAAAATATCGTTATCACTGTCGAGCAACTTTACTAGCTCATATACTAGCGGTTCTGTGATATTCATACCCATCTGATCATTGATAGCGCGTCCAAGCTTTATGATAATCTGCGCCCTTGTTTTTGGGTCAATCTCGGTCATCCTAAATACTTCGATTAAATTTTTCATAGATTTGTTGTGACCCATTTAAATTTACAGGTCTTGCATTGAAAGTGAATAATTGATTTTTGAAATATCCGTCGCTCGCGCACGCGATACTTGCTGCACTTCGGACACTTAATGTGGATCGGGGCCTGCTGCTGGGTCATATGCGTTTGTCTGCTTTCATTTTAGCAAGTACTCCGTCCATAAGCGAGTTCGGTTTTACTACCGGCACATAATCAAGCTCACTCACATGCCCGGCAATATCAATCGCATTAAGTAAAAATTGTTTGTCAGTGTAAACAGTTTTGCAGGACTTGCACAAAAGCCACTCGGAGTAGCAACGGTTTTTATTTATGTCGGATTCTTTCCAAACTGTTTTGACTCGTCTGATGATCTCGCCGTTGCATAGTCGGCAAACTGTTGGCGGCGTTTCGTTTGTGATATCGATGAATGAGTAGTGGATGTCTTCGGGTCTCATAGTTGTATGTTATGTCGATTCTCGGGCTTATTTAGGTTGCTGGAGAAAAACCCCCTCTTACTCCCCCACGCATGGGGAAGTTCAGCTGATGCACTCCTTTACCGATTCAGGATCGAGGAGCTGGCAATCTAAGAGAGGGGTTTGTGCCCCACGCTTTGTTCTGGCCGTGCCATTTAACATTCCGCCAGCAATTACGATTCGTCGGGATATCCCGTCGCCTTCGGACACCTTCAATGCAACACTTTCCGCCGTTGCCCAAGTGATGTCAACTCGACCCCTGCGCCCAGTTGTACGATATTTTCGTACCACTGATACAAAAAACCACGCTTGCGCGTGATTGATTGTGATTTATTTGACAGTTCCACGCCGTGAAATTGTCGGCGTATTCGAAATAGTATCTCAACTTTAGGAAACTGTCAACGCAATCACGCGTCTGAAAAGAGTATACACCCAAAGCACAAGGGAGTCCCTGTGGATAAACCATTTTCACCGAGCGGTTGATATGGTTCGATTCCCAACATGTATAAAATAAGTCTAAAACATGTGCAATTAGACACATAGTTACGAATTGTAACCGTCTGCCCCGTTAAAACACACAAACACCCTTTCGGGTGCTTTTGTGAAAAAATTTGACCAGCTGCCACACGCCAGCGACCAATATTCAGAGTATTGGTACTTTCGGTGTTAGGAGGTTTGATAATTGTACCACAAACAAAAAAGATGCGTCCACGCTTAATGGCCGCACCTTTAACGCAAGACAGCGTAGACCCCTAGCATAACAAAACGCCTCCGAAAAAGGGAGGCGTTTTGCACATGATCGGACAACTTACCACGGTTGACTGCCGCGGTATGAATGTGGCAGCGGGAATAAGTATAGCACATCAACGATTCGCCTTTGAATACAGATCCTTGCTGACGAGATTATATTTGCGTGCGTCCTTGAGTAATTGATTGAACTCCTGCGAACTCATGCGCTGTCGGTACTCCGTAAGCAGGCCGAGCTTCTCATCGTTCGTCTGCGCGTAGATCAGGCTGTCGAATTGTGGGCTGATCTCACCGCGCTGCAATGTGAGGTCAAACTTCTTTTCCGCGTACAGTTGCTTGCGCTTGAAGTTTTTATCGCGTGGCTCGCCTTGCAGAACTGCTTTAACGTACTCCACCTTCGCCGCTGTGGGTGATTTACCCTCCCGAACGTCATCTAAGAGCTTATTGAGTGTCTCGCGCTTCTCAATGCGTTGTACGGCCTCATCCGACTGGAATTGCTTTTGCAGCTGCATGATGGATTCCTTCTCGCCGTAGTCGGTCACGCGGATAAAGCGGCCGATCACGTTCGAGACTACCGGAAGCGACAACGTACGTTCGAGCGGGGTTTTTTTGTAGGTCGTGTCCTCACCATAGAAGAATTTGAGCACCACTGATCCGCCAATCTCATTCCACTGCCATTTCAGGTATGGCTCCCATGCGTATTTACCACCTGCCTTGAGCTGATCCTCCGTGAGCACGTCGCGTCCGCGGAACTCATCGTATGGCGAGCGCCCGAGCATCATCGTGCCGAGGTTTCCAACAAGGCTGACCGCAGGATTGATACCCGGGAGCTGTCCGCCGAACAAAGACGCAACGTCCATGATGTCTCGCATTGCTGGCTGATTGTTTTTAGCTGCCGACAAAACCTTCCACACCATCGCACCAATAAAGCGCCCGGATTCGTCCTGTGGCACACGGAAATATACCGCCTTGCCGTTTTCATCAAGGCCAATCGGGATAGTGATGTAGTTCGTTTTGTCGCCTTCCACCATTTTGCCAAACAATTCTTCGAGGTCGTCACCAAACAAGCCTTGTGCTGCGGCGTACATGAGCACATGCGGCAAAATATTAACGGATGCAGTTTTCCACCAATACCCCGCGCGTGTCGTCGGATCTGTTGCCACCTGATAATCTGCTGTGATGCCTTGCAAAATAGCATTTGAGAAGATCAGCCAATTATTTGTGACCGGCGTGAGAAATCCGCCTGCGAGAAAATCCGGCGATCCAATCTTTGTGCGCACGAAGTCGTTCAGTTCTTTTTGGCTCATCGTGCCTTTAAGCTCCACGTAGCCGGCAACTTTCGGAAGTGTTTCAATCGCATTGCCAAGGTTTTCAATAAAGCCCAGTGTCGCAGCCCACTCTTTCTTGAGCTTACCGCCCGTGACTTCACCTTCGTTGATACCAAGCCGAAGTAAAATCTGTTCGTACTCTTTCTCCGGAATATCGTTGCCTTCCACTAGCTGATTGAACGTCACGGATAATGCGCCCTGTCCTTCCATTTCACGGATGATCGCGCTGTCCTTGTTAAAGCCACGCGCATATGCCGCCGGTACAGCCTTCGCGTAAGCCTTGAGTGTGCCAATCAGTGTTGCATTCGGTACGTTTTTCCAGTAGCGCCAAAAATCACGAACGATATTGAACGACTGAAAGCCAAGATTGAACGTGATGAACACAGGGCGAAACCAGCTGCGATTCGTCCAGCGCAAAATCTTTGTAATCGCTCCGATCTCTTCGATACGTGCATTTTTGAGCGACCGCGCAATGTAGGTGTCAACATAGATACCCTCCACCTTGCCATTGTTGTGATAGGTGATCAGCTCCAAACCGCTGCCTGACTGCGGATCCTTGTACTCGTTGAACTTGCCATTGAAAAAGAACTGCGCATCTTGCACGTCGGACGGTGCGTATTCTTTTAGAAATTCGATCGCCTTGAGACGCGCATTGTTGTACTCCGTCGCGCGTACGATCGCGGCCACCTTGTCGAGCGTGGTGTTTACTGGATTGTCGATGTCGGACAACGTACCTTTTTTTGTTTTCACGGTGTAGCTCGTGCGCCCGTCTTTATATTTGGTCACGCGAAACGGCACGTAAAAGTCATTGGTGTTCACCAAATTCATGAGCTCCTCGCTATACAGATCCTTGCCCTTGATAAACACTTGCTTGAGACTGTAGCGCCACTCTGCGGCTGCTTGTTCAAGCGCGCGGAACCGATCCTCGCCAAGCTCCTCGCGCATGCTGCCGAGCTGCTCCTTTGCTTCATCTGTCTGCGGATCAATCTCACCAAGGTCGCCATACATGTCTTGAACAAACTCCGGTTGAAAGCCGCCTGGATTCGCCACCTGCCCACGGTCTCCATGAAGAATACGATCGTAAAATAATATTTCGCCCAAGTCCTCGCTCGACATGCCAAGCTCCTGAATGCGAGACAATATCGGCTGGAACTTTTCCTGGATGGTGTTTTTAATTTTACCTCCCACGTAATTGCGCTCGTTCAGATAATACGTCGGGTTGTCTTCTGCGGGAACGTCAACGCCTTTGCTTTTCAAATCTGCCACCTTGTCCATGAAAGGCATGTTGATGTTCACGTGCTCGCTCTTCCACTGCTCATAAGTTGTATATTTGTGCTGCTTGCTCTCCGCGCGGCGCATTTCTTCGATCTGGCGGGCTTTGATATCGGCAGACGCAAACATGCCGCGCACGGTGCCACGGCGGGCTTTGATGATCGCTGACGGTTCCCCGCGCAGAAACGCTTGCAGTTCAAAATATGTACTCCTAACCTCTGGCTTTTCGTCGAGCGCCTTGAAAAATGCGTCGTAGAATTTCGGCGCCTTCTCTTCGATAAGTCCCGGGCTCACCAATAATCCAGACAGTGCGTCCGCGTACAATTCGACACCACTCTTGCGATACTGCGTGAACGATTTTGATGATAGTGTTTCATCGAACGGTCGCCAAAACTTTGACCATTCCCACAGCTCTGCGCGGATATCACTGTTCGATGACGTGATCAGTGACGCACCTTCAAACTCGTTGCCTCCAAACGTACCCTTTAAAAAGCTATGGAGACTGCCAAGACGTCCGAGCAGGTTGCCGCGCTTCATGGTCTCGTCCGGGAGCCAGTCGATGAGGTGACCAATTTCATGCGCCAAAATTTTTGTTGCCTGATCCGTGTTGTCGAATACTGACGGATTCAGCTCAATGCCAACGCCCGGCTTGAACACGCCCCCGCGATTCGGGTTGCGTTGTCCGCGGATTGCGGGTGTGCCGAACAGATCCTTCGCGAGCTGCACCATTTCAGGGAACTCAACCGGCTTGATCGTGTTCATGCTGCCTGCTTTGATTTCGGTACCGTCCGCGAATATACCAATGTCCGCAGTATCACTTGTGCCACCCTGGTATGCAGGGAGTACGTCAACAATAACCGGCGCAACTTCCGGATCTGAATTAGGGCGCTTTGGTTTGGTATCAATCGCATTTCCCAGTGCGTCGCCAAATACCATGATCGGCGTATCCGCTGCATCTGCCGGTACGTCAATCTGGTACCATGAAACACCCTGGTCGTCCGTCACGCGCTCCGCGCTATATCGCTTCTTGAGATACTTGCCGACTTCGCTTTCGTAGAATTTATAGATCGGATTGTTGGTATCGACTTTGCCGGAGATGTCAAAGGTTTCTGAACTGCGCGCCAAAAAGCTTTTTCGGTTATCGAGCATTGATTGAACAAAGTCTGCATGATCTGGATTTTTTTCCGTAAGTCGATTTTCGTATGCGGATAGATCAAGGTAATGTAATATTGATTCACCTTTTTCCAAATAACTTTCGATTAAAGTTTTTGGTATTGCCTTAAACTTTCCGTCACCAAGAACTTCTGTGATAATCCAATTTCCACCCTGCCCTCGTAGCCAGCGCCCGACTACTAGATCACTTGGTTCTGCAACCTTTGGAATTTGCGTACTAAAATTTGGCTGCGCCTCTGGTGTGTATTCAAAACTTTCGGCCTGACCAAGTCCTTCAATCTTCATCGCGGTCTCACCTGTAGGGAATTGTAGCGTCGAGATGTCGTCTTCTGCCGCTTGTTTCACTTCGGCTTTCACAACACGCTCTTGCCAGGTGTCCTCGTATGGAATGAGCTGTGCAATTTCTTTACCACGATCAATTTCTTCGTTGGTATTATTGCGATTATCCAGTGGTCTATTACCGAAAGCTTCCTTATCCAATCGACCTTTCTGCATGAGATCGCTCTGCATCTCGATCACACGGCGCGTTTCGCCGTCGGCCATATCCTCCGTGCGAGTATGCGCGAAATAATTGTCCATGCCGAAATCGCTGAAATGTACATTGCCCGCCGATGTTTTAACCGGGCTGCCATAAAGGTGCTCGGCATATTCTACGACGTCTCCCCTGATATCTTTCGGTAAAGTAACGTTTTCATATCGGCGGACATCTTCACCATTCATCACATCGTCCGGAACCGTAGTACGTTCCAGTGGCAATAGTTCTTTTTGCATCGCGTCCGCAAATTCCTGCACGCTCACCTTTTTTTCCGGGAAGTTTTCGAGCACGCTCAACACGATATCCCGCTCTGGCTTTCGAATATCCGACGAGTTTGATAAATCCTTGATGAATTGCTTCGAGACAGTGGTGCGCCCCTTTAAGCGTTCGAGGATTGTTGACGAGAGTTCGGAGCTCCCTTTGTACCCTTCAACTTCTGCTGTATTTGATCGCGCAGTGCTCTGATCCGGTGCAGGCGCGACAGTGCTTTCTTCGGCATATTGTTCCAATTTATTTTCCTGATCATTTAAATAAACGTCGAATTTCTGCAACTGTTCAGGGGTTGCAGTTTCGATTTGTTTGCCAATGCGATCATCCCGGCTGTCGATAATTGACGCATATGATTCAGATTGCTCATATCGAGCATCGTCAAAGGCCGTGGTTAGCGCGACGGTTTGTTTTCGCTCATCGCTTTCTGGCGCAGCTTGTACTCCAGGTACGCCTTCTGTTTTTGTATCTGCTTGTTCAGATCCTGCAAGAGTTTCGGTAATTTGTTTGCCATATTCGTTTGCAATTTCTTTTTTAATTTCTTCGATTTTTTCAACGATCGCCCGGTAATTCGGGTCGGTATCCATGAGCTGCTCGTGCATGTACTGTTTCTCCTTCGGCAAGCGGCGCTCGCCCGCAAGCTCAAGCACGGTGTCGATTAAATGATCGGGATTTTCAAAGCCGCCGATCTGTGTCAGCTCATCAACGCTCGTGACGGTAGTATACCCCGCTCCCTGCAAAGATTCTGCATTTTCACCCGTAGCAAGTATAACACTCTCGCCGCGCTGCATAACGCGTGCCTCGCGTACCCAGTCTGGTGCAGTCTTCTCCTTGCGAAATTCAGGCGTCTGCTTGATTGCGCGAGCGAGCTGCTGCACATCAAAACCTATGCGCGCCTCAACGTCGGTCCTGCGTCCCTGCTGCGCCTCGCGCTTCGCGTAATATTCGGCTGTGCCTTCGCCGACGTCCATGAAGTCGCTCAAATAATCAGTGCGAGATTTTGACAACTGATCCGCGATGTTCTGCAATTCACTCTGCTGTGAGAGTTCTCTGATCCGTCCCTCTGGAATATCGCGCGCTTCTGTCTCGGTAATAAGATTCTGGTAGGCCTCAACTTCCTGTGGTGTGGCAAGACGCGCCTGATAAGATGCAACCTTCTCGGGCTGCGCGGTAATAAGATTGATCGCGCTGATCGTCGGCATGACAGTTTCGCCCACGTAGTTTTGCTGCTGCACTTCCAAGATGTCCCCGTTAGCATTCACGACAAACTCGCCCTTTATAACCGGGAGTGTCTCGCCCGTTGCAGGCAGATCAAATTTGCGCGTCTGTATCTCGCCCGCGCGAAATGGCGTCGGATTCTGTGCGTACTCACGGAGCGCCTGGTCAATTTGTTGCCCATTGTCAACTATCGCGGCGGCAACCTGCGTCTCAACCAATTCAAGCTCGCGTGGCATAACACCCGCGTCAATCGCCTCTTTTTTAATATCAGCGACGTGGGACGTCGGAGCATAGAAAGTATTGTGCGCCATGTCCACCAATCCACCAGTAGCAGTACCGATTAAAAAGTTCAATCCTAAACCTTCCGTCATGCTGCGCGTTTTATCATACCCAACTTTGGCGATGATGTTCATCCATGCGTTCTGGACTTCTTCCTGTGTACCTTCGAGCACGGCAGTGCTAGCTACCTTTTTCCAGCCAGCTCCAACATATTTGCCGGACACCAAATTGTCGAGTGGAATTTTTTCCAAAAGAATGTTGCCGACCGTAGACAGTCCACCAATGGCAGATGCTTTCTGTACCGATGCGCCGGACTGGATCGCTTCATCGTACTGCTGCGCGCCACCAAGAAGACCGAGCGCGGATGCACCAGCCCATGGATTTTTCGTAGTTGCAGTGATCATTGCAGCTCCGGCAAGTGACGGGATGCTTTCGGCGATACCAACAACAATCTTTTTATCGAGGTTGTTATAGCCCGGCGTTGTGAGCGAGGGATGCGGTGTTAAAAACGCACTGTTTCCAATGTCGTCTGCAAAAAACTCTTTCACATTTTTACCAAGCGCCTGTACCTCTTCGCTGATCTTAAGTGATGTCTCGCGCCTGGACTTGCTTGCCCCCGCAAGATAGCCAAACTTTCCAGGATTGTCCTGCGCCAGCTGTTCTTCTAGGGAAGTTCTCTTTGCATTGTCTGTCGCAACGTCGCCCACCCACTTAATGATATCGCCAAAACCGCCGAGGATGCCTTTGAATGTGCCGCGCAATGCGCCTTTCGTTACTTCCTTCTGTGTGTTGAACTCATCGGATTTCGCTGCCTGCTGGATTGTTTCCGGCTGTTCAAATAAATTCTTCGCCTTGCCAAAATCACCTGCCACGTTGAATGCAGCATTGAGCACGTCGCTGAACTTCGGACCAGATGTTTTCGGGATAGCGAGGGACGGAGTTGTTGTGCCACTCGTCGCCATGTTGCCGACGGGATCCATTTTTGCGAGTGCTTGCGCCGGGAGTGATGAGGCGTTCTTTTTAATCTGCGCCGGTGTAATGCTGATCGAAGCTGCTGCACCCGGCTGCTTCACGGGAGCGATGACTGTCGAGGTTGGCACGATACCTTTGCTCTTCAACTCCTCTGCAACGCCACCATACAAATCCGTTTTTACGGATGACTTAACATTGGTGCTCGTCGGTTTGGAGGTTGGTACGATACCTTTTTTTTTTAATTCTTCGTCCACGCCTTCAAATAGATTTTGCATATTTAGTCCCCGTAGTATTGATTTTTTGGATCTTTAAACGTGTCGCCGAACGCGGTCACAAAGTCGTATGAATCGCCGCCGTTTGCCACATACTTTTGTTTGACAGCCTTCCATGCGTCCGGAGCAACATGTCCGTCAGCCCCGGCATATGATTTGAGAAACGCGCTTGCCTGCTGATTATTTTGGATCTTGTATTCCCATTCTGTGAGCTTGCCGGATCCACCACCACTGCCTGTCGGGAGAGTGTCCTGTCCAAGTTTGAGTTCTTTCGTCGTGATCTTACCGTCCGGGTCACGCATCACAATATCAGCATACTTCACGCCATTCGGAGCTGTGCGGGTAGTCGTCGAAATAATATCGCCCTTGCCAACGCTTGACTTGACGAGCGATAGGAAGTCCACGGGAAGACCTGCCTGGAGTAATAAATTGCGCGCGCCTGTCTGACTTGCTTGTGGGAGCGACGCGAAGTCGAGGTTGTTGTCCTTGAGATAGCTTGCGAGGATCTGAACATTCGCGCGGGAATTGTCCTGCGCTGCGAGTGCGAGCTGTGCGTTCTGATAATCCAAATCTGACGCATACTTGTCGCGCGCAAATTCATCGTCGGATGCCTTCTGAACAAGCTGGATCGCCTGGAGGTTTCGGTTGAACTGATCGCCATAGGTTGCGGATGCGTTCTGAAAATCCTGATTCGTGAGGCTCATGATTGTCGCGATCATGCTTTGCTTCTGCGTGAGTTGACTTGTCGCATAGTTTTTCTGACGATTCAGAAAATCTATGCGTTCGTTTGCTGCACGCTCTTGCTCTGACACACGGCCTGCGATGACGTTCATTGCGACTGTCTTGCCTTTCTCGGCGTTGATGTTTACGCGTCCCTGCGCCTGCGCTTCTGCGATTTGCGCGTCGAGGTCGTTGATCTGTGTCTGTAAGGCTTCCACGCCGCTATCCGTGAGCTGCTTCTTGTAAGTGTCGACAAGATTCGGAGCCACGGGTGCTGCGGACGTCGGAGCAATAGCGTTCTTCATCGCTGCGATCTGATCAGCGAGTGGTACGCGTGCGGTTGGTGTGTCCTTCTCTTTATTTTTGTTGGTTGCGTTCTCGTGAAATTTGTTGAGGAGTTCCTGCAAGGCGTCCATGTTCGCGGCATTCTGTCCGTTTGCCATGCCATTGTCGTCAATTGGCGGCTGTGTATCGCCACCTGTGGGAGTTGCACCCGTCTGTCCCGGTACTGCTGCGGGAGCCTTGTAAATATTCAAATCGCCCGGGGTGTACTTCTCGCCTGTGATCGGTGAGGTACCTGTCGGCACTGTCTTGAGGCTACCGATCGGAGCAGCAGGAGTTTGTCCGTTTGCTTTCATCGCAATCTGCGCGCTCACGGATCCAATGGCAATTTCATCGGTCACACCCGGAAAAGATTTTTTGTACTGCGCGAGCATTGATTTAAATTCTGGGGTCGTTTGATCTGTCCCAGGTTGTGGGACGGTTGCGCTGCCTGCCGGCGTTGGAGCTGCTAGTGTTGAAAATTGTGGTGTTGCCGCTTCTTTTGCTTGCTGTGCGTTGTACTGCGCATTCATGTCACCCTTCACCTTCGCATTGTTCGCGGCTTGTGCGGGGGTAGTAGGGTCAAAGTTTGTATCATAAACACCAAAACCGCCGGTACCGTTGACGATGTCCTGTAAATTTCCAGCGCCGGCATTCGCACTAAGATTTTTACTAAGCAATGATTGTGCGAGACTTTTAATACCACCTGCATCAAGCGCGCTACCCTTAATAAGGCTGCTATCAATACCGCCTTTAAAACTCACATTTTTGTCCGAAAGACCAAGCGCTGTGAGTGCATCACTTGAAACGGGTTGATAGTAAGCCTGGCGCCCTGCATCATCTTGAATGTCCGCGTATATTTGATTGTCCCCTGAACGGCGGACTAATTTTATTCCTGGCATATTTTTGGCTGATTAGTTTTATTATATCATTGTGGTTATGTTACCGCGATGAGATATCCTTTTATGTATGCAGAGATTGTCTGACTTGTCGCGGTTGCGCCAGTTCCGATATTGATATAAACGTCTGTGCCTGGTTCGATAACATAGGATGCGCCGGATGTTCGTAGAGTAAACATTATGCCCGTGTTATCGAGGCCGGTTAATGTTGTGCTAGGGATAATGTCGGTGTAACTGCGTCCCGATGTTCCCACTGATACCTGTGCAACAACAGTGACTGTGTCGTCTTCGGTGCATAGTACAACGAGTTCCGTTGCAACCATATAATATCCGCTCGGTACTGAATAAACACGCGTCGCACCCGTAGTTTTTGCATCGATGCCGTCAGCGCTACCAAGAATAGCAGAAACATTTGGAATCAGATTGTTTTCATCTTTGAACGCGTAGTCTTTATTCATATTAAGCGAAGGTGATATTTTTCTGACGAATAGCGAGACCGTCCGCACCAGTTCCACCAGAAGCGGCAGGATTGCTTGCAGACCAACTTCCAGCAGCGCCGGCAGTACCCGCGCCATTCCAGGAACCAGCACCACCTCCACCTGCGCCACTAGCAAATGCATTAGGCGCGCTCGGATTACAAATTCCACCAGTACCTAGAGCACCGCCGGTTATCGTGTAAGTTCCCGAATCAGCTGTAAGCGTTCTATATAAAACACCGATCATACCACCGCCACCACCACCTCCACCTGCGCCTCCCGAACCTGTAGTGGCTCCAGCGTCAGTTCCGTTTGTTCCTGCTTGTCCTGCCACCGAGATTGAACCTGTTGTGAAGTTCCATGCTCCGTTACATTCAAAAATAAGAACACCACCACCACGCCCACCTATACCTCCAGCAATACCGTTTGATGCCGGAAAACCTGACCCATTGTTATTGAACCCACCACCACCTGAACCACCACCCGCTCCTGGGGCTGCGATAAATGTTTTGTGTTGTTGGAATAAATAAAGAGTTCTAAGAGCAAGTTGAGCACCCGCCGCACCACCCGCCGCACCGGACGTATTTGCCCCACTTGTTCCATTATGTGTTAAGGCATCATAAATATACGAAGCGTTTGTTGCTGTATCCGCGCCACAACCAGAAGCATTGAAAGCAACTGCAGAGGTCGTCATCGTCATTGCGCCCTGACACTTAATCAAAATGAAGGTTCCGTTTGCATGAGGATTTGTGAACACAACCGTTGCTGTGCCCGTGATCGAGACTGTCGTGTAATTTTTTACAAAATACGCAGCGCCACCAAGGTCGATCGTTGTTGTACCCGATGAGGTAGAAAGCGCGCCGTCTGATCCGTCTCCACCAAACGTACCTTGCGATGTTGTGACTGTGTTGTTTGCGTAAACATTAAATGTCCCGGCTGAATCGTCCCATTTCGCGTATGCGCCGGTTGCATCGTCGCCCATGATAACGTCACCCGCGTCCGCACCCGAAACAATAACTTCAAAAATGGTGCTGCCCGCTCCGTTGATACCTTGAAAAGCTGTCGAGGTCATCTGGAAGCGCGCGCCAGAAGCAGCCGTGCGGATTGTTGCACCCGTTACTGTTCCAGCCGTGATTGTACCCATGTCGGCAGTAATCGCCGAGAGTTGCGAGATTGTGAGCTTGCCAGCCGTGATTGTTGCATTGGCGATTTCCGCGGCGGTAATGGTCAAACTTGCGATATTCGTTGCGGTAATCGTAGCTGTCGCGATTTGAGTTGCCGTGATTGTCGCCGACGCGATGTTTGATGCAGTAATGGTACCGGATGCAATTTTTGCCCCAGTGATCGTCGCGTTGGCAATTTCGGTCGCTGTAATGGTAGCTGCTGCAATCTGCGTCGCTGTAATGGTTGCGTTCACGATATTCGCTGCCGCGATCGTATTGTTCGCAATGTTCGATCCCGTAATTGTTGAGTTAGCAATCTGCGTCGTCGTGATTGTTGCGTTAGAAATGTTTGCCGATGTGATCGTTGTGCTCGCGATCTGTCCACCTGTAATTCCAGCGGTAGCAGAAATCTGCGACGTGGTGATCGTCGCGTTTGTAATGTTTGCGGCTGTGATTGTGGTGTTCGCGATTTGAGAGCCTGTGATGCCAGCAGTCCCGGAGATCTGCGTGGTTGTGATCGTGGCATTGGCAATATTTGTCGCGGTAATTGTTGCACTCGCAATATCCGCTCCAGTAATCGTCGCGTCTTGAATGTTCGTTGATGTGATCGTACCCGAGGCAATCTTTGCGCCTGTAATAGTTGCAGCAGCAATTTCGGTCGCAGTAATGGTACCGGCTGCAATTTGTGTGGCGGTAATTGTTGCTGCTGTGATGTTTGTTGCGGTAATCGTTGCGACACCAATTTGAGATCCGGTAATCGTTGCTGCTTGAATCTGCTCACCATGAATCTGCGGCATGTCCCACGTCTTGAGGAATGTTCCGCTGTTGTTCATACCAATGAGCCACGTCGTTGCAACTGTTGGCACGGTCGCTGAACCTGAAATCGCTGTCGGCGATGTAGAATCCCAAACAATATAGCGCGCGGAAGTGTTGCTGCTCGTGATTGTATGCTCCGTTCCATTGAACTGAATCGTTACCCCCGACCAGGCAACTGAACCAGCACTAGGAGAGTTGTCTGTAAATGTTCCGGCTGACACCATGAACAAAGGCATGGTCGTTTTAATTGGCGTAATAGCCCCGGAAGAAATCTTTGCACCGTTGATTGTAAGGTTGGCAATCTCGGCCGCTGTAATCGTGAGGGCTGTGATGTTTGTTGCAGTGATTGTGGTTGCGGCAATGTTCGCGCCGGTAATCGTGCTCGAAGCGATGTTTGCACCTGTAATCGTACCGGATGCAATTTCAGCAGTAGTAATTGTGGCGCTGACAATGTTCGCTGCCGAGATCGTTGCAGAAGCGATATTGCCACCCGTAATGGTAGCGGCTGCAATATTTCCTCCGGTAATGGTTGCTGACGCGATGTTTGCGCCTGCGATAGTTGCGGATGCTATGTTCGCGCCCGTAATCGTAGCAGATGCAATTTTCGCTCCGGTTATAGTACCGTTCGCAATTTCGGCGGCAGTAATAGTCGCGGCGGTAATATTCGAGGCGGTAATTGTTCCGGCAGCAATCTTTGCGCCCGTGATCGTTGCATTCGCTATCTCGGTCGCGGTTATCGTAGCTGCTGTGATGTTCGTTGCGGTAATAGTACCAGCCGCAATTTTAGAACCTGTGATCGTTGCATTCGCAATTTCAGCTGCGGTGATTGTCGCCGCGGTAATATTTGCGGCTGTGATCGTAGCGAGCGCTATCTTTCCACCTGTAATAGTCGCGTTCGCTATTTCTGTTCCAGTAATTGTGGCTGCGGTAATGTTAGCTGCGGTAATAGTTGCTGTTGCGATTTTTCCGCCGGTAATGGTCGCATTTGCAATCGAAGCGGCAGTGACAGAAAGGGACGCAAGATATTGACCGTCGACTGACGATCCTGCTTGCAGTCCTGTAATGATGATGCTAGAAACTTTCATTGCGCCACTTTCCTTGATCCACATCGAAGCTGTCACCCTGTCGGCAAAAGCTGCGCCCGACCAGAAACGAACATCGTCGCCACCTGCAACACCAGCGATCTCACTCGCTGAAAGTGCGCGTGAGAAGTATGCCGCGTCGTCTATCGCGCCATTAAGGTATTCGCTAAGTGAAACAGCAGCAACTTTGTGACCAAAAACTAGGCGTGGTGTTGTGAAATTGTAGGTGCTTGAACATGCAACAGAACCCGCAAGCGTTCCGTTTACATAAAGGCGAAGTGTTGTGCCGTCATACGTACCGATGAGCGACGTGTATGTCCCGGCAGCAACCGAACTTGCGGCTGATGATGCCTCTTTTGTTGCTCCGTCATAGGCATAGAGTGAGGCACTACCGTTGCCATAGATACGAATACCCTTGTCATACGTTGTGGTGTCGGCAGCCTCCTGTGTCATTACTACGTCAAAATAACTCGTTGCCGTTGTAGGCAGTGCGGTGAGTTTTACCCAGACAGCGATTGTAAAATTAGCCGTTCCTGATATATCGAACGAGCTTGATTGAGAATAAATTTGACTTGATGTGCCATTAAATCCTGCACCATTATTGAACTTTCCGTTTCCTGCGGAATAGGTGATCGCGGTATCTGTTCCATTGTTCGAGCCAACACTATCCACTGAACTTGCTTCAAGTCTCCAATACGAAACGATGTTCGGATCCGAGAAAAGTGTCGAGCTAAAAAGCTCCGTTGCAGATGTGACGGTTGACGCAAGACCGAATGAGTTTGCTGTATCGCGGATGTAGTCGGACCCAATATCGAAACCACCGATAACACCTCCGGCTGTGACAGTAATTGCGCCAGAAATTATTGCGCCGGTCGCGCGGAGAATACCCGCGTTCGTGACTGAAAAAGGATTTGTCGCTGTATTAAAAGCGTCTTCGCCCGCCCATTGATTGCCGTTGATATCGACGTGCCAGCTTGTTGTGTCGCTTCCGCCAATGTCAATCGTGCTCGCGCTGATCGAGCCCGAGATCGTTGCGCCTGTGGCATAGAGTTGTCCGGCCATGTTGACGCGGAATGTTGCATCATTGAACTGTTTGCTGCCAAGCCAAATTCCCTGCTTGTCCGCATGGAATACCGTGTCTCCCACACCAACTGTTAATTCTTTCAGACTTGACAATAAGGTTTCACCTCCCGTTTTTCCGGGTACATCAGCCGGTTTGTCCGTGATTTGTGGATCAGTATCAGAAAAGAGCGGGCTTGAGGCAGCCGGTGGCATCTCGTCTACGTTGATAAAAATCCGGGGGCTGCTCATACAAATCGCAAAATAATTGATTCAATTTCCGGTGTGTTGTTACTGGACGCATTGAACAAGAGCTTGAGCTGCAAGGTGTTTACGTCCGGCAGATCAATGGTTGCACGAGACACAAGGCGATTCGCGTCGGTTTCCAGTGTGACGCCTGCATACGCGGTGTGGTTGACCTTCTTTGTCAGTGTCAGCGTTGCGCCGTTCAGCGTTCTATATGCGATCTCCACTTTGAGCTTCTTCGTCATGAACCGGTTGTACTGCATCACGCGCGTGACCATGTACGCGCCCGCGTGCTTCGCTGTGCTGTCGAGTTTGTCCACGCCATAGACTGTTCCGCTCGTGGTATCCTTCCATGCGACAAACAGATCATCGCCTGCGGCCAGGATTGAGCCTATGAGAACGTTTGAGGCGTTACCAGGGGATAACAGATATTCCACGTTCAAAACCGTCTGGTAGGCTGCGCTGTGAGCTGCCAGGCTATATAGGCCGAGCGTAGCCGGGTTGCCCGATGAGTTCGAGAGGCCAAACAAAGGCATACCGTGAAAGTTTGCGACGGATCCGTTGTACACGACTGCCTTGTTGGTGCCGGAATAATCACCCTTGATTTGCTTTGAGTGGCGCAGCGCGACGCCGTCATACACATACAGATTGCCCTTTGTTCCTGCGGATACGATAACCTGGTTATCATTTGAGAGAAACGCGTTGACGCCAACTTCCGGCACAGAATCGCTCACGCTGTAGCTGTCACTCCACGTATTCCAGCGAAAGATCGCGCACTGTCCGACGTTGCTTGCAATGTAGGTACCAATGAGCAGATCCGTGTTCATGAACCCAAGCGCGCTCACGCGGTAGCGAGCGTCAATGTCCAATGCATTCGCCGAGAACACGCCCGCGTCCACCTGCGCGACGTAGTATTTATCGCCAATATAAAGCACTTCATTGAGTTCAAACATCGGATGATAGGTTGCGTCCGTATTCGTGAAGGTTGCAAAGCTGTCATTGCGCGTGCTCCATGCTGCGCCGACTGCGACGCGTCCGAGACGAGACTGCATCGCGTAGTAGATATAACCCTGATATTCTGCCGCTGCCAAAATACCGACGTTCCCGGCTGCTGGCGCGGCTGTAGCTTCCACGCTCCACGTACCGCCCGACGTGCGCTTGAAAATCTTGCCATTGGTCGAACCAAAGAAGTACGAGCTGCCGTCCGAACACGCGAGGCCGGCGATACAAAAATCATCAACGGTTGAACCGCTGTCCTTCGTAAGTTTCTGATTCACCTTTAAAATTCCTGGCTCGCTATGCAGATCCAGTCCAACCAGTTCAGCGCTCGAATTTGTGGGGCCACTATAGATGCTGTCCGCAAGGCCGCCTAAATTCCAGTCTGCGATGATGACACTTGAGAGATCTGCCATAGGTCAATAAATTATTTAGTTTTGTTGCCATTGAGCATGGCAATGGCAACAGGGGAAACAATTTACATTGCTGCTGCGTCTGCTGCTTCCTGATCCTGCGGCGCTGCTTCTGCATCTTTCTCTGGTGACGGTTCCTCCGGCGCTGGCTCTTCTGCGTCGGCTTCATCCGAATAACCACCTGATGCAATGATTTCTTTTACATCATCCGACTGCACAGCCTCCCATGCTTCGCGTGTTGATGCTTCATAGCGTTCGAGGAAAACGAGCTCGCCCGCTTCGTTGGTCTGCTGATATGGTAATAGAGATTCAACGCGGCCGATATCGTTCGATGATTCTGATTCGAGGTCTTTGATGTAGAACATAGGAAGGGGATTATTTTTTAGTTTTTTCTTTTGGCGTGATTGCTGCGATGAACTCTTCGAGGGTCATTTCGATGCGCTCCGCACCGATGTCGATCACAACTTCGAGATGCTTGTCTGCGTCAATGCGCGCCATTTGTGCGATCTTCTGTCGGCGCTGACAGTTTGGTGAGAGATCAAGGTACAAGCCGATCGCGACTGTATCCTCTGATTTGTTTTCTACGATATCCATAGATGCTTATTTAAGGCCTTGCTGCGTCTTAAACCGCAAAGCAAAGTTGAGTAAACCTGCAACGATCAAGGCTGCCTGTGCTGCCTCCGGAAAAAGTTTGGTTACTTCCGCAGCGGCGCCAAGCGCGATTATTGCAACGTTCAGCCAAACAGTTTTTGATTTGTACCAAGATTTTTGTTCCATATTAGAATTTTTTAGCGAGCTCGATTAATTCTTCGATGATGTGATTCGCATTACGTCCCTGTGAAGGGCAATTGTCGCGTCGACCTCCCGACAACTGATAATGTCCAATTACATGATCCCGATCCAAGGGAAACTTCCACCGGCGCGCGATGTTCGCGATGAGCTCCGCGCTTGCCGCTTTCATCTCCGGCGTCCACACATCCGTCTGAAACCCCTCGTGTTCGATGCCGATCGTTTCAAACTTCGGATCAACGCGTGGGTCGATCAGCTTCCACGTAGGCTTGATGAGCGTCCCACAATGCCACGCGCTGTCGAGCTCGCCCACCCACTGACGCACCTGCCCCTTGCGGGACACGCCATAGTGAGTAGATGCGCCGGACGCTGGATTATGAAACCACGCATCAGTGCCGTTGTAGTACCCGGACATGATGTGTATCACGATCGCACGCGGCTTGTGACCGGCGCGACCTTTCGTGTAGTTGTGTGCGATCCGTCGCTGTTCAATTTTCAACATAGTTAATTGACGATTATTTGTTGTGGATTACCTTCTGCGTCCACAACATCAAACGCTGCAAGATCATTTTTTGAAACTGTAAGAGGGCCGACCGTCGTGAAGGGAAGTTTGACTGAAACCCCCGCGACCGCAAGTTGCTCTGCTACATCTTTTTTTGTTGAGAATCCTGCGATTGTAGCCATATTATTTTATGAACAGTTTTATGAGAACGATTGCGGACTGGAGAATCAGGAATGCGCCGATACCCTTGATCCAACCAATATCAGATTTGAGCAGTGCCATGTCGATCGAGAGATGCGCGAGGTGATTATCCTTAATGGTGCCGACGATTTCACGTATGCCGCCGAGCTCTTCATGTAGGTTGTCTATTTGACCCTGGTATGTTTCTTCCATAGCAGTCTTCGGTTATTAAGCACTTGTTGTAAAACTTGCGCTGTACGCCGTAAGCGCAGTACCAAGTCTACTTAATATAGATGCGCTAAGTGAAACATCATAGGTTGCTCCGCTTAATAATGCACTCGTCGGGGTGAATATAAGCGTTCGCGAGACGGAAAATGAGAGCGTGCCTGTTACTGGTGTGGCACCGTTCATCACGGAGAATGCCCCGTTGATTACAGTGGATTGGTCGACCTCTTCGCTAAAAACTACCTCAATATCCGTATTTATTGCTGCGTCGAGTTGGTTTATCGCCGGCGTCACCATGACCGCAGTGAATGGAGTTGCCGCTGGCCTACTCACATCAGCTTCGTACGCGGCAATTGTTACATTATCTGCTGCGATCAGACCGTCAAGGGTAGCGATACGGGCAACTAGCGCGGCTCTTTCTACTTGATATGCCACCACATTTGCTCTCATATCAAGAATGCTAACCTCGGTAGTAATTGTTTGAGTAACTTGAACTGTGTTTCGATTAACCCATGTCGCCATATAGATGAAATTAAAGTGCCTTTGTACCAATCACGTAATACCAGCTTGCCCCGTCGGTCCAGCAAAGCATACTGGCAAGCCCACCACCAGCATCATTGATTATCCCGACGAAACCGGCACCAACTGATGCCGGCTGCCCGAAGGCACTGTCTAACTCTGCATCTAACGGAGCGGCGGCTGTTACGTCGGCCGCCGATAATTTAACCGGCGCACCCAGCGATCCGTCGTCATTTAGTAATGCGTATCCTTTCATAGAATTATTTGTTAGATTGCTGTTCTAGCAACTTCTCTCCATGCCTGTCCGTTTGCTGTTGTCGTACAAAGAACCAATGTCAATGTATCGTTTGCAGTCATAGAGAAGTGTGAAGCGCCAGCAAGAAGGATTGTGATGTCGTCTCCGCTTGTTGCAGTACCGTTTGTAATGAGGACGTTTTCGTTTGCAACTAAGGTGATTTGATGTCCGTCCTGATACCCAGTTTTAGTGATGAGAGTTACTGATGTGGTTCCTGTAAGCTCGAAGATATTTCCGTCTCTTGGAATAACGATTGTGCCGGCACTAGCAATGTCTGTACCCTGCTTGTTGATAATCGCGCCGTCGAATCTTGATGCACCAGACTGAATCCAGAATGCGAGAGGATTAACGATCGTTCCTATTGGAGCACCTGTGATCGCGACTGTCGCAGCTGTTGTAAACGTTGCTGTCGCGTATGTTGGAGCCTGGATCACGATTTCACGCTGTGTCGCAACAAGTCCGGCTGCCCACGTTTTTGTCGCCGACATGTTGATGTTGATCCCGATATCTTCTGTGGTTGCCGTAAGTCCTGTATGTGCAGGTCCCGTAATAGTGACGATTGTCGGCACACCCGTAGTCCCGGCAGACGGCGTGAGCGTCAAGTTTCCACTTGTTGCTGCAAGAACAAGGTGTCGTCCTGTGTTACTGTTCGTGGAGATGTGAAAATCCTTTGCAACCGTGTAGAAGTATGTTCGATCAGCTGTGGCAGCAACAGTGGCAGTGTTACCATAACCAAATCCGGCAACGTTTACACCCGAGCTGTTATAGATATCAAGTTGAGCATAACCGGCATTTGCAGCAGTCGTGTTTTGAATAGCAAGAACACCGACGCCGGCGCTATTTCCGATAATCGTTGCTGATGTTCCACCCGCGCCCAATGGAGTTGTTCCACCTACTACAAATCTATTCGTAGTTGGAGTTGGAATATAGATAACTCCCGATTTATCAATAACCATTCGCTGAACATCTGCACCGGTAGAGAATCTGATCTCACCTTCACCGGACAATGGTGTCGCCGGATTACCTGCGCCAATCGATACGATACCGCGCTGGTTAGGAAATGCAGCAAAGGTTATACCTCGGAGCGCAACGAACGGACCAAAGGCCGCGGAGTATGCTGCCGTCGCACTGGCAACCATACCCATTGTCATGTTGTTGTTCGAGACCTTTAGAAGATTGGAATCGTATGCCGCTGACGCCGCACCCTGAAACTCAATGTTTCCTTTGTTTATAGCGTTCGCACCTGCGAGAACAAGATTTTGACCATTTGTAAGACTAAGAGCTGTTGCGCTCCAAGTTCCTATCTCGGCACCCACAGCGGCAAAACCGATAGTATCCGCTGCTGCTCGGTATATACCCGTTGTCGTGCTATTCGTGAATCCGAGTGACGGAGCTGCTGCTGATCCGTTCGCGAGACGAATCGCGCCGGTTGCAGTGAGAATATCCGTGCTGATATCACCGAATGTAAAGTTTCCTTGCACTTCAAGATTGCCTGTGATCGTGAGGTTTGTCATCGTGAACGAACCTGACATTGATGCAACCTTGACCTTCAAATAGTTTGTTGTTGGATCGACGCGGAATGCGCGCACCTCCAAGCTTGCGTCATCAGTGACGCCACCCGAGACCGGGTACCCTTGCGCATCAAGTTTAAGAAATTCGATTGCCATAGTATTTTATGCGATAAGGATAACGAGAGGATAACCAGTGGAAGGATCGACACGTACCTTCCGGACTTCTTGTGCGGCGTCATCGGTAACAGCGAGCATTACCGGATAGCCATTGGGATCGAGTTGTACAGTTTCATTGGCCATATTTTAGTAATTATACCCGTTGTCACCTATCTGATTTGAATCCGGAACTTGAGCTTGAACGCTCATGTCCAGTGTTCGAGGTGAGAGAGCGGCAAGAGCCGACGTAAGGTCTGCACCATACTTCAACTCCTTCTCATCTAATGGGATTGGTTTATCTTGTGAACTTTTGTAAGCGATAATCACGCGGCGCGCGAGTAGCTCATTGACCTGCCGAGGCAAGCCGATCAGTGCGTCGAGCGTGCTTGAACTTGCGAGGTTTGCTGTAGAGAGATCTGCCGGGTAGAGCATGTAGTAAATGCTCAATCCATTCGTCACGTTGATGATCGCGTCCCCGCTGTAAATCACGGCATTGCTGCCATAGAGCTCATAGCTTGGACGACGATTTGCGAACATGAGGCGGATCGTTGTTTCGTCGACTGTCGAATCGTAGTTGTTGTAGTCGAATGGTACTAACCGTTTCCAGTTGGTACCGTCGAGCTTCGCCTGGATGAACTTCACGTTGTTCACGATATCAACCGGGAGCGGGTACGCACGCTGATCTGCTACCAAATTCTGCGTCGCAACAGTGCCAAAAAAGTCTTCGTTCACTTTCGCAATCTCCATGGCGAGCTCATCCTTGAAAGGATTAGCGAGCAAAACAATATTGGCGTCTGACAACGTTGTTGAATCCGTTTTTGTTTTGAGCCGGATATAGGCTGCGAAATTGGCACCTGTCATAGAGATCCCGTATCCGGGGCCACCTTCCTAAAGAAAGGCAGCCACCGGAGACAACGATTAAAGTGAGTAAGCGACTGCGCTGAATGGACCTACGCAGTTGATGTATACGACTGCTGGAACAACAGTTGCGTCATCGAGTGCAGTTGTGCCACCGACAAATGCGCCTGTACCTGTAGGAGCAACGACAATGAATCCGATCACAGCCTTTGTTGCTGCAACTGAAGGAAATACTACAGCCGCCATAGTTGCGCCCGCAGTACCCATGCTTGAAGTCAATGTACCTGCTGCATCCACAAAGAATGCGAATACATTGTATGCAGTTGCCGCGCCACCTGAACCGCCCGCGACAGAACCCGAGAGGGCTGCCATGTCAGTATTCGCCGCTTTATAGACGAGAACACCGTCGACGATTGAAACGAATGCCGATCCTGCCTTTACGATCGCGCTACCGCCCGCCTTAATTGCGAGGCCTGCTGATGAAATGGTGAAAGCCGAGAGAGGTTGCTGCAATTTTGCCAGAGCTGCGCGGAGACTTGCGTCTGACAACACAGGGCTGGTTGTAATTGATTGTGCCATAGGAGGTTTTTAATTAATTGAGTGCATTTAGTTTTGCCTCCGAGTTTCCGATCGCGTGCTCATGGCTTTTAAGTGCAAAATCTGTTTTAAGAGATTCCTGCACCACCTCCGCCACTTGCATTGGAACAGGCACCATGGCGCCCTTCGCGATCTGAAATGAATATCCGTTGAGAGTGACTACGAGTGATGCGCCTGCCTTCTCACCATTGTCGAGCGGGATCATGATCATCACCTTTGGCTGTGCAGCCAAGTGTTCTTTCATGATTTGCGCTTTCGACTTGTAATTGAGCGCCGCGTCTTTCGTAGGTGCGGCCACTGGAGCTTGCGCTACCGATGCCGCTTCTGCTTGCTGATCGCCGAGCAATGGATCATTTGATACTGGTTTTTTAGGAGCCATATATTTGGTTATTGCCCGTCGTTATAGAAAGGCGGGGCAGCCTCACCCCGCCGTCCGTTATGCTGTTACACCGTGTTCAATACGTACGATCCAGGTTTCATTCAAGATCTTTGCAACAAAGGTTGCTTTCCAACCTGATGTTGAACGCTGATCGAGAGGATCAGCAGATCCAGCAGAACCGAGAGGTTTGACGATGTTCTTCAATGCTTCACCTGACACGCGGGTCACGCCGTAAGCGTTTGCAGCGATAATCAAAGTTGCATACACGTCAACGCCTGATGCACCTGCGCCTGTAAACACCTTCGCATTGGTTGTTTCAAGGAAACGAACCTCATCGAGGGAACCAACTTCGCCAGGCATAACATCCGCTTTGTTTGCGTATGTTTCAACTGACTTCCAGCCGGTTGCAACTTTCAAATCGTACGTTGTATTTGGGTGACAAATACCGATATACGATGCTTGAATTGGCTGTGTTGCAATGTTTACCTGTGGCATGACCATGTTGGTCACTTTCTTAGCCTTCGCATTTTTGAGTGTGCGAACAGCTTCCTTGGTTTCATCAAGAGACATCTTCATTGCCGCAGAAACTGTGACACGTGAAACTGCTGTCGATGCGTATTGAACTGTGGTACCTGCAACGATTACGTCGCGGCAAAGCTGGTCAATGGTGTCACCTGACTGGTCGCCCAAAAGATCCGAAGTTTCCATGAGCACTGGATCAAGGGTTGTCATCTGGAGCTTGTCTGTCAAAGTCACATAGTCACCGTACTGGAGAACAGTTGCGGTTACGTCTGTAACAGAGAGCTGTGAGCCCGCTGGTGTGATACCTTCTGACAAAGCAGTGGTAGCAGCAGTAAGGTTTCCGTAACGACGGAATTTAATTACGTCTGATTCGTTCTTAGGAATATCGCGAACTTGTCCGAACTTGGTGTGAATAAGCAAAGGCAATGCTCGTTCCAACATGTTGCGGTCGTAGAAGTTGTTTACACCCTGGGCTACCTGGGTGAGAGTTGTATTAGCCATACGACGTTTTTAGTGAATAATTAATGTTATCTGCGAATGGTATCGCGAACTTTGGCAAATTCGGCAGGGGATAAATTCCACGCTTCCGGTAGTTGCCCGGCTTCTCCCTGCGGCGCAGGATTGCCACCTGTTCGTGACTGATTTGCTGCATGTTCCGCTTCACGCGCTTGCTTTGCTCCCAGTTTCATCAGCTCCGGCCCTGCGATTGCATAGGCGAGGTCTGCGATTGGAATGTGGCGACGCGATTCGTGGCTCGCATGCTTCAAGATTTTGTCCCGAAATTGTTTGAGCACCTCATTGCCGGGCGCGGATAGAAACGCGTCGACCTCCTTTGCGTCCTCTGTCTGTTGCGCCGCCTCGATCAAAGGCTTGAAACGTTCATCAATGCGAGCATCAATGTCGTCTGGCACGGCCGTAGGGGCTGCTTCGGGAGCTGGTGCTGGGCTCGCACTCTTGGCTCGTTCGATCTGACGATCTTTGCGGGCAAGGATATGCGCGAGTTTGCGAGTTGGCGGCTCGTCACTGACTTCTGCTTTTACAGGCTCCTTTCCCTCTTCGGGCTTAGCTTCCTGTTGGGTGCCGTCGCCTGCGGCTTCTCCATTGCTCCCGTCTTGTGGCGCGGGTGCTTGACCCTCGGCTTGTCCGGTCGGCTGTTCAACAGCCCCCGAACTACCCGGAGATTGACTTTCGTCATTTGGCATAGTTTTTTGTACTCACCATGAAGGGAAACGCCGTACGGAAACCTTCAAAGTGGATAACCTCGATCTCGACTAAAGACCGGACAACCGATTACTCGGCTGGTAGACACTTGCAGGGGGAGGCTCCCTACAAGCATCTATCAGCGGACTAACCCTTATTCGTACGGATCAAACTCTGTATCGTGCTGCACTGGGGAATCTAGGTACTGCGCAAGATTGTCCGGCAACTTAAGCATGAACTCAAGCAACTCAATCTTGCGCTGCAAGTCATCGACCCCTGCAAGATCCTTGTGCTTTTTGTGCAGCAACTGACCTTCTAAAAACGCCTTATGCTCAACAAGCGCTTCCTTCATGAAGATGTAGCCCGGGTGTAGGACTACGGATTCAAGACTACCCTTTGCAGCTTCGCGCTTCCCTGGTTGTTCAAATAAGTCTTTGATCATACGATTGCTGGTTGTGGCGATGAAGGGTTTGGAAAGTTCGGCGCACTACCGTCTGCTGCTGGCGCCCCTGGGTTCTGTAGCATCATCTGTTGCTGACGTGCTGCGACAAGTTGTGCCATGAGCTGTGGATTGCTGCGCTTGTAGATCAGCGCGGCCTTGTGCGTCTCGATATGCGCGCGCGTTGCGTCATTGTTCTTTGCCTTGCGATGAATCTCGATATGTTCCATGTCGTTGTCAATCGCGTTCACCTTCACACTTTTACCTTCGCTCAAAAACTCATTCTCCTGCGCGGCGATCATCTCGTCCACGGTTGGCGGAAGGAGTTGGTCAAGCTCTTCGCTCGACAGGCCTACAAGCTCGCCACCCTTGCGTGCTGCATACCGGCGGTTAAATGTTGGTTCCTGCGCGGCAATCTTCAAAAACTCGGAGAATCCCCGAAGTTCTTGGAATCGCTTTGTCTCGGACAATGATTTACTGACAATGGTGATGTCTGGATCTTCATCAAATAAAAGGTCGTCGGCGGTAAACTTCTGCCACTTCGGACCATTCGGACCGATGATGCGGATCATCTTCTCGTCGATTGCAGTGAAGTGTGTTTTGTACAGCTGATACACCATTTTCCAAAACTGCTTTTCTGACCACCCGAAAATCTTTGCCGCGAGTGAATAGCGTGCGTCGCCACCACGTGCTGCCTCGGCGATCTCTGTTGCAGTACGCTGACCGTCGTTCACGATACCCTGACGCATTGCAGTTGCACCGGTAGACTTCTGGGCTGCTTCGTCAATGATGTCAAAAATAACCTTTGAACCCTGGTCGATAGGGCTTGGTTTAACGAGTGGCTCAACTGCGCCGCCAACCGGACCGTCCACCTCAACGTACTTGTTTAAGCCAAAATTAAGGTCATTTTTATTCTTGATCTTGGTCTTATCGTAAAGATAGCCCGGGTAGAGTTTCGCTTCGGCTGCCTTGATCGCGATATTTAAAAGCACGGCGCGCTTGCGCTGTTTGTCCTCAACAAGGTCTGGAATTGATACGCCGTCCCAATCGTGGGGATTTGGAAAGAGTGTGCGATCATCAATCGGCCAATATGGTGTTGTGAGTTCCTTGTATCGGACAACAAGCGTCCGATCGTTCGCGAGCGTCACGAACACGCGCTTGCCATTGTGGTACGTGAACCATTCAATAAGCTCGTAGGATTGATTGCTGCCCAAAGATGCCTGTTGTGATGCCATGGTCGTGCTCTCAAGCCCCTGCGCGTCATTACGTGCCTGCTGCACCTGCGCGCCGACGGACTTAGTGTCGCCGCTTCCCTTCACGTCATCAATATTAAAATAATAGCCGGCGTCCTTCATCTGTTGCTTGCTCATGCGGATCGGACGACCACCAAAGCGCATAGCGCCACGGTATCGCGTGTCTCCGTTCACTGATGTTGCGTCTGGGTCGCGCATCCATGTTGACGCGTCGATCAGCTCCGGCACTGGCGCAAGGCGCTTGCGGTCAAAATCATGGAGGAGTACCAAGCCACGACCAAAAAAGAGAGTGTCAAAGTCCCATCCATAGTCGAGCACTGCCTTGTCCATTTCGTCATAGTCGAATGCTGCAACACTGTTCCAGTTCTCTGCCTTCTCACCGTCATTGTCATTGCGTCCGTCAAATTGCACAGAGAGTTGGTCATCGTAGAGCGCCGCGAGAACGGTCTGCATCGTGGTAAAGAGTAGTGGATCACCCACTGCATCATCGTCGCGCTTCTGATTGTTGTACAGTTTAAAACGGCGCAAATTCTTCGCGCGCTTCGGTTCCATGAACGACCACGCCACCTGATATTCATTCCCCACTTGATTGAGTAAACGTTTATAGCCCTTTTTTTCAAGGGATTTCATCGCTTTCTCTGCGGCTTTATCAACCTCGGCAACGACATCTTGTATCGAGCTGCTGGTAATTTCGCCGTCAATTAAGTTTGATTCGTTCTTTTGCATATAAAAAAGCCGGCGACCCTGCATCTCCGTTTGTTTGTCTAAAACAAATAGAGGTGTAGAGCCGCCGGTATTGCCGTGACAGGCTTTATTCGGTATTGCTACCGCGATATGGGGAATGTGCTTGCATCGAAATTATAGCACACGTTCAATAAAACTTTTTATCGGCGCTGGTAAAAAGGTTGTGGATAACTTTAAAAAAATATGATACCCCTATAACATGTTACATTCCCATAGTTATTCATGTTGACTGTTTATCGCTTTAGCAATGTAGTTTCCGACCAATGCACCACGCAACAACATTGAATCTGTCACCTCAATTCTGACGGGCACTCCGTTCTGTTTGAACACGCTGATCGTGGAATGTTCTGCTGCCTCGCGGACGCGCATAATAATGGCGAGCTCCACCGGCGTCAAGGCAAGTGCAATGAGCTGCGCATTATTTATCATAGGGATCTAGCGATTGTGCGGCGCTCTGCCGGGCATTCGGGTCAACGTATGGGACAAATGGCGGTTCTTGGTATAGTAAGCGCCCAATGCATTCTACGCAGTGATCGTCCTTATCCATAGGTCGCTCCTTCTGATCATGGAAGTCCGCTTGCTTTCCCGTCCACTCCTGCCACTGGTAATGTTGAAATTCAAATATCGTGCGCACGCATGTGTCGAACACGTACAACTCCGGCGCAACAAGCATCTGATCTCCGACCTGTTGAAAGTTCAGTGCGTCTCCAATTCGTCTGTCGGACATCGCACGCGCTTTTGTTGCCGGAAGGTAGTGTAGGCCCTGTTCTGATAAACGCTGCGCAAGAGATTTATTTGTGTGCTGATCCACAATAAACATGGAAGGGTCTCCGATGCGACGCTCCACACGGTACTGCGATGCCTTTGATTTGATGCGCGAGGCAAGTTCTTCTGTGGTTGCCTTGATGAAGAGTTCGTCAACGATAAACTTTGTGCCCTTCCTGTCCACTGCAATCCACACGGTTGCGTCTGGCGTGCGCGGATGTGGGTCGAGTGCCTCATAAACCGTAAAATTACGCATGTCGACGTTAAACGGTTTGATGACGTGAATTTTTGGATCGAATTTTTTAAACACAAGACCAGTAAGATGTTGAAATTTACCAAATACGCGAGCTTGTTTATCGTCCTCCGAATACTGTGCAATCATTTTATCAATAATCGCATCATCGAGAAAGCCACGCACACCCTTTGACCGTGACGCGCTCCACACGTCGGCCTCAATAAATGCACGTCCCTGCTCTTCGCGCTTCGGGTTGCCGATAATGTAGTCATACATCCACGCGCTGCCTGTGAGCGGTGTTGCAGTGATCCAGATCACACCTCCACGGCGGAAACGCGAGACTGTGGCTTTAAAGATACTCTCCGGCGGTGGTTCGTCGAGCCATGCGCCGCCGATAGTGGCTGATTCAAACTCTTTCAGATCTTGATCGTACGTCATCACGTCGAGTGACCACCCTGTATCAGTCGTCCAGTTGTATTCGTATTGCTTCCCGGCTTTATTCGTCTTGTAGCGCCCGTATGGAAACCAGGCTTTCATCTCCGGGATAATCGCTTGCTTCACGGTCGTCGGATCCGATATGATGCGGAACTTCTTCAAGTATGGCCATTTTTGAAACAGTGGTGCATTCTGAAAAAAAGGGTTCTCTGTTGGCCAAAATAATTGCGCGAGCATGTTGACGAGCAAACACGTCTTCCCGATACCGTTAGCCGCAGATAGGAGCGACACAAAATATTTGTCACTGCCTGCCATGTTGATGAACTCCTCGCCCTTACCGATCGGTACGTATTGCTTCCACTTCTCTGTACGGAAACGAAGTGCCTGCAATTCCATGAGCTCACGCAGGTGCGCGCGTTTACCTTCCGTGGTCATGGATTTTAAATCAATAGATGTCATTGTTTGAAAACTAGCGCCCCCTTTATTTAAGACGCGGGGGCTACGTCGGCCTATTCGTCAACTTCGTCAACCGATGTGTATGCCGCATTTAAATCAACCCTAATTTCTTGCAGCACCTTCATCGCAATCAAAATTTTTTCTATTCCCGCCACAAAATGTATGCGTTCTAAATCTTTAATTACCGAAGATATTCGTGCTTCTGTTGTATCTTTGAGTGAGTTTAGCGTGTCATTTTCCATATTTTTTATAAATAGTGCCGCTTTTGCGCAGAGCGGCAAACTGCATTCAATCGGTCACATTTTGTGTCACGTTCTTACAGAGATTGCACGTCCATCTTTCCCAGTAGTCTTTGAAGTGGTCGGTGCGTCGTCTGCAATGGTTACACCACATGCGCTTCATGGCCTGCGCTTCTTGAACGGGCGGTGGTCGGGCTCGTCTTTCTCGGCAGGTTTGTAGGAGTCGAGCTTTTGGAGCTGCGGATCATCGCGGTCGGGTTCTTTCCAGTGGGTGCTTTTGGTGTAGTCGCCGTGGTTAGCGGTACACTCTTGGCAGGAGCCGAGAAAGTCGAAGTTCTGGTTGTCGTGGACGCGGTCGATAACCTTGCCACAAGGGCACACGATTCTGCTCACTTAGTCC